>JAZFVB010000060.1:0-7990 GCA_036447515.1 Nitrospinota bacterium | reverse complement strand
TTGGGATCGGCGCTTTGCACTTTTTGCAGCATCGCCTCCGCCATTTCCAGCATGCCGTATTCCACGTAAATCTCCGATATCATTTTGTAATAATGCATGTCGCCCTTTTTCTGTTCCAGCGCTCTTTCGAGGGCGAATTTTACCTTGGGTAGGTCGCCGTCTTTAAAATACGCTTCGGCGAGCTCAATCCAGTCGTCGGCGGTCCGGGGTTCCAGTTCCTTTATTCGATCCAGCACTTCCAGCGCCTTTTGCTTTTCCCCCATTTTCTTGTACGTTACCATCAGGTTGTAATGTGCGGCCAGGAAGTTGGGGTTTATTTTTGCAGATGCCTCGAAATCCTTGACGGCATGGTTCATCATGTTCTTGTTCTGCTCCGTTTCGCCTTTTTCCCTGAAGGCCTGCCCCCTGAGGTTAAGTTCCCTAGAGCCGCCGCCTTTTCCTTCATCGGCGTCTTTTTCGGACTTAATTATCGCCAGCGAATGACCCAATGTTTTGATTGCATCGTTAAGATTGCCGCCTTTAAGTTCCAGTTCGCCCAGCTTGGAAAAGGCGCGCGCGCTGCCGGAAATAGCGGCCGCCTGCTTTGCAAACCTGATTGCCCTGACATATTCGCCGTCTTCCGCAAAGATGTCGGATAAAAGCCCTGGCGTCTTGGGGGACCTCGGGTTCAGTCTGCCGGCTTTTTGAAGATAGGGTATTGCCCTGGCGCCGAATCCCGTACGCATGAACATCTTGGCCAGTTCCACATAAATCTCGTCGTACCAAGGGAAAGCGGCCAGCAGCGCCTCAAGCCGCTTGATGCCGTCGGTATATAGTATTTTTTTCTCGGCCTGCTCCGTCGCAAGGTCGAGATCTTTTTTAAGTATTTCCTTTTCACTGTCTTTTCGCCATTTACGGATTTCTTTAAAACTTTTTTCCACGGCGAATTTCAGCTGGTCCAAAATCTTCTTTTGCGCCAGCGGCTTAATAATCAGGCCGTCGGCCCCGGCTTTGCGCGCCCCCATAACCAGATCGCGTTCGGCGGCTGCGAGGCTGAGTATTACCGGAACATGTTTCGTTTTCGGGTTTCCTTTTAATTGCGTCAAACACTTAAGCCCGCCGAGGGCCTGGTTTTCTATATTTACAATGAGTAAATTTCCTAAATCCGATTCGATCATGTCCACCGCTTCATCCGCCTTTTCAAATAGATGAATGGTTTTATATTCCATGTCTTTGAGTGTAACCTTGATGAACTGCGCGTCCCGGCCGCTGTCGTCGGCAATGACAAGTATCGAACTGGGGATTTTCATGTTGCCCGCTGCATTTAAATAAGTTAAACTTCTGTTTCTTTACTTCCTTCAGCCGCTGAGGAAGCCCGCTCCCGAACGTTTTCATTCTCAAAGCGGATTGTAAGGTACCCGTCTTTGTACTTGGCAAATATCGATTTCATTCCGGACAGCGGCCTGGGCAGATAGACGTGCCTTTTGAAATTTCCTATCCGTATAATAAGCTCGTTATCCTCCTGCAGAAGGTCGACGTGTTCTTTACCCGCGCCGGGAAGCTTCACCTTCATCAGGTGATGGTCTTTATGAGAAATAATTTCGTAAGGCTTATCCGCATGGCCCGTATCCTCCGGGTTGAAACCGTCGAACAGCTCCTTGGAATACCTGCCAAGCCTCTCTTTTCCGCTTATCTCCGTTGGGAACAGCTTTGACTTTACGACCCTGGCGGGAGCGAAGTGATTTTCTATCTGCTCCAGATATTTGTTCTGCTCTTTAAGCCACTCGTCGAAATAGCCGTTGTTGGCTTCATCGGGAAGGACGCGGTTTATGACGACCATATCGACCGTCATTCCGTAGAGGCAAAAGTACATATAAGCGCGAAGCGTTTCGTTTACCACCATTCTTTCCGGATTGCACACCAGCCTTACGCTGGTCACTTCGCTGTTGACGAGTATTTCCCTGATGGAGCCGAGCTGCTTGTAAAGTTCCTGCAGCCTGCCCAGTTCTCCATCCTCCTTCTTGTTGCCCATGATTTTCATAAGGGGGGCCGCTATTCGCGCGAAGCTGCCTTTGAGCTTATAAAGTTTTTGCATGTACCACTCTATCGTTGTGGGCATGCTGATGAACCGCAGGCTCTCGCCCGTTGGGGCGCTGTCCAGGATTATTACGTCGTACGTCCCCTCCTCTATGTACTTGTTGATGTAAAGGAGGCATATGACGTCGTCCATGCCCGGAATCGTCGCCAATTCTTCGGACAGTACGCCGTTCACGCCGCCGCTTTTCATCAAAAGGCTCAGCGACGAGCGCAGTTCGCCCCAGTGCCGGTCTATTTCGTTTTGCAGGTCTATTTCCTGAATGTACAGTTTCTTGTGAACCTTAACCGGAAGGCCCTGGTGGGTGTCGAGAAGATGAACGGGAAGATCGAAGGCATCGGACAGGCTGTGCGCGATATCTATCGACATCACAAGCGTTTTAAGGCCGCGCTCGGCGCAGGCCATGCCGGTGGCGCACGCTACAGTGGTTTTTCCCACTCCGCCCTTGCCGGAGAAAAGGATTACGCGCGGCGGCCGCCGTTTTTTATCAGCCACGTTTTTCATTCATTTATTACGCCCGTTCTCCATACCTTGATTTCTTCCCCAACGGCTTTTTCGATAGCCACATTGCTTTGATCGACTTCAATCACCAGAACCGGTGAAGCCTGCTGGAGCTTTACCGTCGTGCCCGGCGTGATACCCATTGAAAGTAGCTTGTACATACGTTCGTCGTCCCTGGTGCTGATAAAGGCCACTTTAGCCGACTGGCCGGTTTTCATTTCGGTCGCCGGAATAACCGCGCTTTTTAGCGAGCTTTCCGCCTCGATACAGCAACGTCCTTCGGGTATCGGGGAACCGTGGGGGCATTTCTTGGGATGCCCCAGCAGTATGCATATCGAATCGACCAGTTCGGGCGCGAGTATGTGCTCGAACTCGCACGCGGCCTGCTCGGTATCCTCAACCTTCGCCCTTAGGACATCGACCATCAGCCGTTCCGCAAGCCTGTGACGCCTTACTATGGCTTTTGCCGCCTCGTGCCCCGCTTCGGTAAGGACAACTTCGCCGCCGTCGACCTTCACTATGCCGTCGGACGAGAAATCGCGAAGCGAATTCTCGAATACGTTCGTCGGGTCGTGTTCCCTCAGGGATGAAAGGCTCAGCGTATGGCTTTCGTCGAGATGCCACAACAGTTCCAGTAGTTCATCCTTGTGGTAGTTTACTTCGCGTCCCATAAATATAACCTCCCGGTAAATCAAAACGTTCCTACCCCGTCGCCTAATTATAACCCACCCGGCCGGGAGATGGATTATTTAATCATGATGAAGATGCGGGATGATTTCGAAACTTTGCCGCCTTTAGGCGCAGAAAAGGGGAGGAAGTATGAACTAAGCGGAAATATGATAGCGCGTTACCGGTTTACCTTAGCAATGTTTTTAAAACTTTAGCCGCGAGTTTAAGTTTCTCTACATCGGCCCCGTCAAGCATCTTGCGAATGTCTGTCTTCAATTGCTTGGCGCTTTTTTCGAGATGTGCGAATTCAAAAAAATCTTTCAGCTCCACATCTAAAATATGGCCTAATTTTCCAAGGATACCGATTGATGGGAAATGGTGTCCCATTTCTATCCTGCTTACATATTTTGAACTGATGCCGGCTTTTTCCGCAAGCTGTTCTTGTGAAAATCTCCGGTTTTTTCTTAGTTCTTTTATTCTCTTGCCAAGCAAATCGAGTTCCTTCATGTCGTTTACCTCCTGAGTAGTTCTAATAATAATCCTTATCTTAAGGAGATTTATGAACCAATGAATAGGTAGATTAATATTGACATATTCTACTTTTCTGATAGAATTCACTACCATAAGAGGAGATAATGTAGTTTATTTGCAATCTCTAAAGTAGAGGATATGAGCATATTCCAAACTTAACAAATAGCGGACTAAACCGGGGGATTCTCCCATACCAATGGATTAGGTTTTACCATGAGGCAACGGGCATTTAAGGGAGCTCGAAAAAAGGAACGCGGAGAAATGAACTGTAATGAAAGATAGTGGAATCCAGATAGTTGAACAAAAGGATGTTTCAATCATTTCTTTCAGTTACCCGATTGAATATCAGAATGTTTCAAATTTCCTTGAAGATAATTCCTTCAAAAGGATTTGTAAAATTGCCGGTAGAACAAAAAAATTGATTATTGACATGAGTAACATCGAGTATCTGGACTGCGCCGCCATTGGAAAAATCGTCATACTAAATCAAATATTGCTGGAAAAGAAAGGGATTTTGGAGCTCACTAATATAAATAAGGATATTTCGGAACTCATCTTTGTAATTGGCTTGGATAGATTCCTACAAATATATGATAAAGGAAAGGGGACTTTAGACCCTTAAATATTATTTGATAAATATTCAGTAATTAATCGGCGTCAGGATACAAAACCCCGGCTTCCCTTATAAGGTACGTCTTTATTTCTCCCTTACCCGCAAGGTCCGCGCAAAGTTCTACGCAAAGTTTTAGGCCTTCACCGAATGAACTTACCGGCGACATGCCCATCCGTTTTACGTCTTCGCTTTCGAGTTCCGTCAGCATGACTACGCGGCAATTCCGTGTTTTTTCTCGCGTGGCGTAGGCGGTGTGACCGCTAATAACGAATTTTTTCCTCAACGCGCCTTCCATCTCGTCCAAGGACGCATAATCGAACCATTCAAGGAATTCGTCGTTCCCTATCCCTTCAGCGCACTCGGCAACAAGGAACAAAACCCCGCCGGGTTTTAACGCGTGATATGCCGAATCGAGCGACTTGTGCGCCTGTATAAAGTTTATATCGGCCGGATACCCTCCGCACGAGGCTATTACGACGTCCGCCCTCCCCGTTACGGGAACCGTTTGATACCCGCGCGCGAATTCGCAGGCGTCTAAAAACGATTTTTCAACGTCTCCCGCGTTTACGAAGAGTATTCTTTCCGAAGCGTTCACGACGGTATTTACCATGAAATCAACGTCGGCGGCGCGCGCCGCGGCCAGCGCCCGTTCGTGCATCGGGTTTCCTTTTAAAACGCCGGTTTTTGAATTGGAATAACGCCCTTTTCCGGCGGGGTCCATGCACAGGCCGTGAAAGTTTACGCAGTCCTCGCGCGAAGCAACGCCCGGCATTATCGCCTTCCTTCCGCCGCCGAACCCGGCCAGGTAATGAAGTTTCACCCCGCCGATAACAATCAGCCCATCCGCACGCGCGACGCTGGCGTTTAGCATAAGCGGAATGCCGTCTATCTCTCCCGCCTTTTCCAGTTCCCCGCGCGGGTCGTGATCCACGCATTCGATGCGTTTGTAAATCACGTCCCCCACGATTGCCCGTTTTTGCTCTTCCGTCTGCCCCGGATGGATGCCGGTTGCGAAAACTATTTTGACGTCATTTTCGTGTACGCCCAACTTCTCAAGCCTTGAAAGCACGACGGGCAGGAGCGCCTTAACGCCGGACTTGCGGGTTTTGTCCGGAACGACAACCGCAACGCTTTTCTTTCCGGAAAAGATCTTGTCAAACGGTTTGCAATTAACCGGCCTGTCCAGAAATCCATTTAGCATCTTTTCCGGCGAAAAGATCGGTTTCGCCTTGTTGGGGAAAATTTCTTCAACCTTCCAATTTTCCGGCAGAAAGCCGATTGCTTCGTGCCGTCCGTATGGAAGCGATACTTCCATCACCGCTTTACCTAGCGCAAACCATCGGCGCGGACCATGCAGGCCGCCCCGTGTCCCGCCGAAACTTCCTTTAAGGACTGCGGAACGGTTTCGCACTCCTTTATCCTGATTGGGCACCTCGGATGGAAGTGGCAGCCGGATGGCGGATTGGCGGGCGAAGGCGGATCGCCCGTAATGACGAGCTTTTTGGTTTTCTTTAACGGGTCGGGCACCGGCACCGCCGCAAGGAGCGCCTCGGTGTACGGGTGCACGGGGTTGGAAAAAAGTTCATCCCTTGTTGCGTCTTCCACGATCTTTCCCAGATACATTACCGCCACGCGGTCGCTAATGTGGCGGATTACCGATAGATCGTGCGAAATAAAAAGATAGGCTATGTTGAACTTTTCCTTCAAGTCTAAAAGCAGGTTCAAAACCTGCGCCTGAACCGAAACGTCAAGCGCGGATACCGGCTCGTCGCCCACGATGAATTTAGGGTTAAGCGCTATGGCGCGCGCCACGCCTATCCGCTGGCGCTGGCCGCCGCTGAACTCGTGCGGGTATCTCCTTAAATGTTCGGGCCGCAGGCCGACCTGTGCCATCAGTTCTCCAACCCTGTCCCAAAGCTGTTGGCCCTGCGCGACGTTGTGTATCTGCAACGGCTCGGCGATTATCCGCCCGACCGTCATTCGCGGGTTAAGCGATGCGTAAGGGTCTTGGAAAATTATCTGCATCTTCTCGCGCATTTTGCGCATTTCCGTGCGGTTCAGTTCCAGGATGTTGCGGTTTTCAAACTTCACCTCGCCCTTGGTTGGTTCTATGAGGCGCAAAATGGAGCGTCCCAGCGTGGTCTTTCCGCACCCGCTCTCGCCGACAAGGCCCAGCGTTTCGCCCGGGTGGATTTTTAGGTTGACTCCGTCCACGGCGCGGACAGCGCCCGACCTGCGCGAAAGTATTCCCGAATAGATCGGGAAATGCGTCTTAAGGCCGCTTACCTCAACGAGCGCGCCGTTAGTGTCCATGCTGGTATTATATCCAAACTTGTGCGGTTAATAGACATAACAAATAGTGTAAAATGAAGTTCCTAAACGTATTAACAATTAGGGAGATGTTCATTTGGCAGAAACGCAAAGGCCGTGAAAAGGATTTTTTTGTGAGCCGCAACGTTGTAATGGTTCTCGCGTCTTTTCTACTCGTCTTTCTGGCCGGTCCTTCGATTGCCGGCGAAACTGAGGAAAAATCCCTCTGGGAAGTTAGAATTGGGGGCGGCGTCGTATATTGGCCGCATTACATAGGAAGCAATCAGCATAATACTCTCCCCATGGTTCTGCCTTACGTTTTATATCGCGGTGATTTTCTGCGGGCGGATCGCGAGGGTTTGCGGGGCATTTTTTTTTCGTCAAAGCGTTTTGCGCTCGATTTAAGCATTTCCATGTCGTCTCCGGTGAAAAGCAAGAACAATGATATACGGCAGAACATGCCGGACATTCCTTTTACTGCCGAAATCGGTCCCAGAATCGTTTTTCAGATATACGGTGGCGAAGACGGGCCGGACGTTCTTGGACGGGTGCCATGGCGCCGTGTATGGGATATTCACGGCAACCCCGCCGGGTGGACGGTTGAACCGGAAATTCTGATTAGAAAATACAATATGCCTCCATGGGACATTAGTTTGATAGTTACGGCAAGCCTGTTATACGGCTCCACGGATTATCACGACATGTTCTATAGCGTGGACGAACAATATAGCGAGACATGGCGGCCGGCATATCGGGCGCGCGAGGGTTTGAATTCGTATTTATTGTCGGTGGTCTTGGGGCATACTTTTAGCGATAAGTTTTCTACATGGTTCTTCGTGAGATGGAGAAATTTGTCGGACAGTGTGGTTGCCGAAAGCCCCTTGGTTAAAAGCCGGGACAACATATCTGCGGGATTGTGGTTCAGTTGGTCATATTGGGAATCTGAAACGAAGGCAAAAAAGAAACCCCGCCTTATCGAGCCTGACGATGATATTGGATCGTAGATTCCCGTTAGATCGTGTTCATGCGGATATCGTACTTGTTCCAATCGATTGCATTAAAGCAACTTTTTGAATTGATCGTCCGTAAGGCCAGCATCTTTAGCGTCAAACAGTAACCTCTACTTCGTAAACCTTTTCGTCTTTCGTTTCCTCGGCGACCATTTTGAGGTAAGTAACGATGGCGTCTTTTATGTTATCCATCGCCTCTTCAAGAGTATCGCCTTGGCTGTTGCAACCGGGAAGCATGGGACAATGAACATCGAATCCGTATTCGCTTTCGTGGACGACAAC
>JAZFVB010000059.1:0-2375 GCA_036447515.1 Nitrospinota bacterium | reverse complement strand
GGCGAACTGTTGAAAGAGTTTTGGGAATTCCTAAAACTAAGAAAAAAATATTGGCTTGCACCGATAGTCATCATGCTCGTGTTGCTCAGCGCGCTTATCGTTTTTGCCGAAAGTTCCGCAATCGCGCCCTTCATCTACGCGATCTTTTAAACGCTTCGATAATAAAGGTGGCAAGAACCTCTGCAAGGCCCACGTTCGCGGGAATGGCAATCAAAGAAAAGACGTAGCATCGCTACGCCTCTACAGGGTGACGTTCCCCCCTACCCTTTTTCTTTATCTATGAACTTTCCCAAACGCTTCAATCCTTCGCGGATGCGCGGAAGCGACGTTGCGTAAGTGAACCTTAAAAAACCTTCGCCGCCGGAGCCGAAATCTACGCCGGGCGTTACGGCGACGTTCGCTTCCTCCAGTATCCGCATCGTAAGGCGCAATGAATTTTTATCCAGGAACGCGCATGATACCAGAAAATAAAACGCGCCATGCGGCGCCGCCTTTACTTTGAATCCGATTTTCCTTAAACCTTCCAGCATTACCTTCCTACGTTTGTCGAATTCCTTTCGCATCCGCTCGGCGTCTTTCTTTCCTTTCGTCAGCGCTGCAAGGGCGGCCTCCTGCGCCATGTGCGCGGCGGAGATATGGAAATTCTGCTGGACCTTTTGCATCGGGCGTACCAGCCTTTGCGGCGCGATGACGTAGCCGACGCGCCAGCCGGTCATGGCGAAGCGTTTTGAAAATCCGTTTACAACGATGGCGTCGTCCGTGTATTCGAGTATCGAGCGCGCCTTAACGCCGTAAGTAAGGCCGTGGTAAATTTCGTCGCTAACTATTATATTGCCGGACGTTTTACCGAGTGCGGCGATTTTTTCCATCGCATCCGGTTTTAAGACAACGCCGGTAGGGTTGGACGGCGAATTGATAAGGACGGCCTTAGTCCGTTTGGTTATCTTTCGTTTTACGCGCGCAACGGGCAATTGGAAACCTTCCTTTTCCGAAAGCATCACGTACACAGGTTTGCCGCCGAGGAACTTGACGTAGTTCGGATAACACGCGTAGTGCGGGTTTGCCATCACCACCTCGTCGCCTGAATCAAGGAGCGCCGCGAACGCGATGAAAAGCGCGGCGGACGAACCGTTGGTGACTATTATCCGTTCCGGTTCTACTTTTACGCGGTACTCTTTTTTATAGTGGTCGCAAATCGCCTCGCGCAACTCGATTGTTCCCTGCGAGTGCGTGTACCTTGTCTTCCCCTCGCGTATCGCCTTTATTCCCGCTTCGCGCGCGACGCGCGGCGTTTCGAAATCCGGCTCGCCCAATTCTAAGTTGACTATGTCCCGTCCCTTGGCTTCCAATTTCTTGGCGGCTTCCATAACGTCCATCACTATAAACGATGTGATATTTTGCGACTTGCGCGACGGCTTTTGGTTTCTCCCCTGTTTCACCTTTACTCCAGTATTCCGAAATGATAACCGGCTATCGACAAAAGCGCTATCGCCGCCGTCTCGCTTTTCAATATAAGATCGCCCGCGCCCGCCGTTTCGTATCCGAGTTTTTCGAGACGCCTTGCCTCACTTTGCGTAAATCCGCCCGGCGGCCCGACTAGTAGGAGTACGCTGCCTATGTTGCCGGGGTCGCCGGATTTTTCAAGGACGCTTCTTAACGTGTTTTCCTTTTCTTCTTCCCAGAGCGCGATTTTCAGGTCGGCTTCCGGGAGCGATTCGACCCCTGCGGGCCGCGCTATTTTCATCTCCCGGGGCCTTCCGCACTGTTTGCACGCTTCGTGAACTATTTTTTCCATCCTTGTGAGTTTTTGCTTCGATATTTTATCCCCAACCGACCTTTCGGTTATCACGGGATAAAAAGCCGCGCATCCCAGCTCGACGGCCTTTTGCACAACAAGTTCCATCGCCTGCTGTTTGCAAATGGAGACTGCAAGGGATATATACGGTTTTTTAAGTTTTTGCGCTTTTACTTCCTTTTTGACTTCGACAAGGAGAATTGTTTTTGAAGATTCGGTTATCTTTGCTTCGAAGACGCGCCCGTTTTGGCCGCTAACTTTTATTATGTCGCCCGCGTTTTTTCTTAAAACGGTTTTTATGTGGCGCGCGTCGGAGGTTTTAAGTTTTATAGTATCGCCGAGCGCAATACTTTTACCGACCGGCCAGATTCTCATATTTCATGGTAACCGTGCATCGGCTCTTTATCGTCCCCCTTCGACAAGCTCAGGGTGACAGTATTTCCTGTTGCTCTTCTATCCTTTTCCATTTCCTTCGCCCAGCTTGATGGCGCAAAGGGCGGAACACATCGTGCACACCGAATCGTCGGCGGGCTTTGAACTCTCTCTCAGTCGCGCCGCTTTTGCGGGGTCTATCGAACCT
>JAZFVB010000058.1:0-2631 GCA_036447515.1 Nitrospinota bacterium | reverse complement strand
TGAGGGCGAGCGTCCCCCGGCATACATCGTTATTTTGGGCGACACGTCGCTCGGTTCTACGTTCAACTTGGACAAGGGAATCGCGGCGCAGACGATCCTCTTGGGCGCGGCGGAAAAAAACCTTGGCGGATGTTTTATCGCGACGGTCGAACGCGAAAAGCTTGCGCCTTTGCTCGATATCGGCAAAGAATACGAAATCACCTTCGTCCTTCCTATCGGGAAACCGAAGGAGACGGTGGTTCTGGAGGAAATCAAGGGCGGCGACGTTAAATACTGGCGCGATGAAGACGGCGTACACCATGTGCCGAAACGCCCCCTTAACGAAATTATTCTTTAAAAAAAACCGGATTACCCATTAAGGATAATCCGGTTGTACTTTCGCTAACACGCCGTGCCTCCTTACATACCTTTCATGCCTTTGCCGCCGCATGGATTGCACGGATTACAGGGATTCATATCCATGCCGCCCGACTTCATTTCCATTCCCTTGCCCGTTTTACTTACGGGGACCACGACCTCAACCTCACCCGCGTTCTTGAACTTGAGCGTAACGTGAATGGTGTCGCCTTCCTTTAGCGGAGACTTTAGCCCCATCATCATTACGTGATAACCGCCGGGCTTCAGTTCCGCCGAGCCGCCCGCCGGTACGCGGACGGATTCAACCCTGTGCATGTCCATCATGCCGCCTTTCATTTCCACGGTGTGGATTTCGGTGCGCTTGGCAACGGAAGATTTTACCGACAACAGCAGGTCGTCTTTCGACCCGTGATTTTTGACGACCATGTAAGCCGCGCCGGTCGCTGCGCCGGGAGCGGTGGCCCTTGCCCACGTTCCATCGACCGTTATACCGCCGGCACGTGACTGCCCGATAAACACAAAACAGAAAAGAACAAACGCTATTCCGATAATGCGTATTCTGTCCATACTAAAATTTCCTCCTGAATCGCCGGACTTTAAGGCCCGGCGGTTTTTTTCCCTGGTTTTTCTTCAATAGTTAAAGATACTTTTTAATCACTTCTGCCATTTTCTCCGGGGGCGTACCGTACGAAAACATATGCCTAACTTCGCCGTTGCCGTCCACCAGATAAGTGGTGGCGGTATGCCCGACGGAGTACTGACCGGTCTCGTCCGGTTTGCCTATCAAGTACGCCGACGCGTATTGGTCGGTCACCTTGTCGATTTCCTTGTGCGAGCCGGTAAGCCCAATCATGTTCTTGTGGAAAAACTCCGTGTATTCCTTCAAGCGTTCTGGCGTATCCCTTTCGGGATCGACCGAGATGAAGATCGCGCGCACGTCGTCGGCCCGGTCGCCCAGCATATCGATGGCGGATGCGATGTCGCTAAGCCCCATGGGACATACTTCGGGGCAGTAGGTGTAGCCGAAAAAAATCAGCGCCACCTTGCCCTTAAAGTCGTGCAGGCTAACCTTCGCGCCTTCAGGGCCCGTAAGGGTAAAATCGCCGCCCAGGTCGGTTATCGCCGCATCCCAGCCGTCGCCTTGAAATTCCACATCTTGGGCGGGAATCTGGCTGAGGGCGAACGCGATAACCAGTATTCCGACAACTGAAAGGAAAACGCCCACTTTCCTGAAAGTTTTCCTTACGTCGTTGTTTTCCGATTCCATTTTAAAATCCTTTCCCAAATAAAAACGTTAAAGGCGCAAAGCCTTCGGACGGCTGATTGCCTGTTAAGATAATGAAGAAGAAGGAAAATTTTAAGCGGTGGGCGGCCTTGGAACCGGTTTTTCGTTCAACGAGATTTTTTTGATGAATGTAAAAGTCAGAACCTTTGCGTCCTCGAAAAGAATCGGGACGTCGGAGTCCGAATTTATTAAGTCCGGCATGGAAAAATTGGCTGAGGCGGCTTTCCCCGCCGGTGAGCGTTCCGCGCTTTGCATATAGCAGGCGTCCGGGTCTATGTCACAAGTTATAGCCGTCACGCCTTCCGGGCAAGCGCACTGTCCGTCATGGTACGGGCACTCCTCTTTCTGGCGGAACAGGTCCGGATTGCACACGATGTCTCCCGCAAGGTGGACGGCGTACGCGGTTACCGGTATCGTTTCGATATTGGTTTTTCCCACTGCCGCAGTCTTGGCGGAATTCCCGAATCCGAACGTGGCATGTGCGTTGTTCATCTGGCTCACCAGCATTACGGCCAGTAGCACGACGAAGAAGGCGGCTTTTACTTTGTCTTTATTCATAATAAGAATTCTATAGATTATTTTGCTTTCTTAATTTAGGTTAATTTAAAGGCGGAACCGTGTCAAACCCTATTTTCCCCTGCTTTTCCGGGGTTTAGTTCTTGATATTTCCACTTGCACGGACTAAACTCTCAACGATGGTTAAATTATTGCTCGTCGGCGTGTTCAAGCCTTTCGGCGTCGATAGCGAGTACGGCGAAGCTCTGAACACGATGGAGCTTTTAAACAACCAAGTCACGCGCGAACAGGGCATCCACAGCCCCCGTTCGAACAATCCCAGCTTCGGCCTTTATATGCTGGCCGAAAACATAGACGTGCAGACCACCGTCCTTGATTTTCCGTCCTGGACAGCGTTCACAAAGGAAATCGACGGCGGAAATTACACGCACGTCGGGATATCTTTCATCACGCCCAACGTGTTGCAAGCAAAG
>JAZFVB010000057.1:0-3643 GCA_036447515.1 Nitrospinota bacterium | reverse complement strand
GCGCGTGAAGAAGGCCGGCGCCAAATGGGTGGTGCAGATAAACACCGGCGGAACGTGCCATCTGAAGGCCGCGATGATAGAAGAAGCTATGGAGGCAGAAGCCGTTTCGGAAAAGCTCGATATTATCATCATCGAAAACGTGGGCAACCTCGTGTGCCCCGCCGGGTTTGACCTCGGCGAAGACACGCGCGTAATGGTTGGCGCGCTGACGGAAGGCGCGGACAAGCCGAAAAAATATCCCGCAATGTACCGCGCTTGCGAAATCCTTGTGATAAATAAGATAGACATATCGTCCGCCGTCGACGTTTCGCCGGAGGATTTCGAAAAAGAAGCGCTGGATGTAAACCCGGCCCTGAAGACCTTCCATGTGTCCGCCACGAAAGGCGACGGCATTGACGAATTCTGCGACTGGCTTTCCATGCTGGTAAAACGGCAGGCAAAACGCGCCTGAAAGCCATGCCCCCCGTTCGCTTTAAAATTGAAATAAAGGGCATAGTCCAAGGCGTCGGGTTCCGCCCTTTCGCCTATAACCTCGCCGAACGCATGGGCCTGCGCGGAACCGTGCGCAACGACAAGCTGGGTGTTACTATCGAAGTGCAGGGAGGCGAAGACGCCTGCAAAAAATTCATTGCGGCACTCGAAAACGAATCGCCGCCATTGGCGCGAATATCGCAAGTGAAAACCGTTTCGCTGCCGTTGGCGTCGGGCGAGAAAAAATTCAAAATAATAACAAGCGACGACAAAAGCCTGGACGTTGCGCTCATCGCGCCGGACAGCGACGTTTGCCCGGACTGCCTGGCGGAAATGCTGGATCCCGCGGACAGGCGTTACCGCTATCCGTTCATCAACTGCACAAACTGCGGCCCGCGCTACACGATAATCGAAAAAACGCCATACGACAGGCAACAGACTTCCATGTCGGCATTCGAGATGTGCGCGAAGTGCCGCAACGAATATGAAGACCCGAAAAACCGACGCTTCCACGCGCAGCCGAACGCCTGCCCGGATTGCGGCCCGGCGCTTAGGCTGCTGAACTCGGACGGCGGCGAAATAAAAGGCGGCGATCCGGTAAGCGATATCATTGCCTATCTCGACGACGGGAGAATAGCCGCCATTAAAGGGTTGGGAGGCTATCACCTGGTTTGCGACGCGACAAACGAAAAGGCGGTTGCCGCCATGCGCGAAAGGAAAATGCGCAAGGAAAAACCGTTCGCCGTAATGTCCAAAGACCTCGAAACAATCCGCGCCTATGCGCACGTCGGCGAAGAAGAAAAAGAAATCCTCCTTTCGCGCGAAAAACCCGTCGTGCTTTTAGGGAAGAGAAACGCGGAGATGCTGGCGGAATCGATTGCTCCGGGGCTATCGCACTACGGCGTTTTTTTACCTTACACCCCGCTGCACCATCTCCTTTTTTCCGGCGCCAACGCCATTGTGCTTAAAACGTCCGCGCTTGTGATGACCAGCGGCAACTTGAGCGACGAACCGATAGTCTTCGACGAAGGCGAACTGCTGGAAAGGATGTCGGGGATAGCGGACTATTTTCTTGTCCACAACCGACCCATCGTATGGCGTTGCGACGATTCCGTTGTGCGCGCCGTTTCAGGCAAAAAGATGATCGCGCGCCGTTCGAGGGGATTCGTGCCGGAGCCGGTCTTCCTTGAAAATAAAGTTTCTCCTAATCGTGCCATGCTGGCGTGCGGGGGCGACCTGAAAAACGTTTTTTGTCTCGCGCACGGCAATACGGTCTTCCCCGGCCCGCACATAGGCGATCTGGAAAATGCCGAGGCATTCAGGTCGTTCAGGGAATCGATAGGACACTTCAAAAGAATTTTCGAAATCGAACCGAAGGCGGTCGCCGTCGACATGCATCCGGGATACTTCAGTTCGAAATACGGCCGCTCGCTCGGCCTTCCGGTGATTGAAGTGCAGCACCACCACGCGCATATAGCCTCGGTGATGGCGGAGCACCGCCTCGGAATAAAAGGCGGTGAAAAAGGCGGAGGAAAAGTTATCGGCCTTGCGCTCGACGGCACCGGCTACGGCGGCGACGGAACTATATGGGGCGGCGAGGCGCTGGTATGCGACCTTGCCGGGTACAGGCGGGCGGCACATTTTCCCGCGCTCGTCCTTCCCGGCGGCGACGCGGCGGCAAAGGAACCCTGGCGTACGGCGGCGGCACTGATGTATGAAATCCTGGGCGAAAAGTTCTTCGATGAGCGGCCGGATTTTGTAAACGAAATAGGCAATGGGAAAATTGAAAATATTATAGCGATGGTGAAATCGGACGTTAACTGCCCGAAGTCGACTGGCGCCGGTAGGCTTTTCGACGCTGTGGCTTCGATACTTATGATAAAACACCACAACCGCTACGAGGGGCAGGCGCCGATGATGCTGGAAGCGGCCGCCGATAAATCTATCAGGGAAAGCTTCGACTGCACGTTGGGCGGCGATGGAACGCTCGATTTCAAACCGATGCTTGCGGAAATTATTTCAATGGCAAAAAATGGAAAGGCCGGACGCGGCGCGGCGATGTTCCACAATACAATCGCAAAGGCCCTTGCATTGGCGTGCGAAAAGATAAGGGACGATGAAGGGTTGTCCGACGTGTGCCTTGGCGGCGGCGTTTGGCAAAACGCCTTGCTGCTGGAAAGAACGCTTGGACTCCTTGGCGAAAAAGGATTCACCACCTATCTGCCGCGCCAGATGCCTGTAAACGACGGCGGCATCGCGCTGGGACAGATTGCGATAGCCAACCGAAGTTTTCGTAATGGGGAAGCCACCTGATACTGGTGATACAGGTCGGACGGTAAAAGTATGGGAGGCGGACGATAAGCCGGATTCCGTACCCTTTACAGGGTGACGGCCATTCATCTGTGCCCGGCCGTTGCCGGCAGGGTCATGCGGCCAACCCGAAGGCTAAAGGCGAGCCGCCTTTCATCCTTAACGGATACGCCTTCCTATTTGGCCTTGCACCGGGCAGGGTTTGCCGTGCGATCCGCGTCGCCGCGGACCCGGTGAGCTCTTACCTCGCCTTTTCACCCTTACCCCTTTTCAGGGGCGGTATATTTTCTGTGGCACTTTCCCTGGGATTACTCCCGCTCCCCGTTAAGGAGTGCCCTGCTCTAAGGTGTCCGGACTTTCCTCCGATCCGCTATGCGAACCGGCGACCGTCTGTCCGCCTTCCCCTTTATTATTATTTCCAGATTTCTCTTCTTTGGCAACGTGAAGGAAACGGCCGCAGAACTGGCACGAATGTACGGCCGCGCTTGTGCGGATTTCCAGCGCCACCTGCGGCATAACCGACTGGTGGCAGGCGGAACAGTACCCGTCCTTTAATTCCACTACCGCTATGCGGTCGCGCATTATCAGAGTTTTTTCGTATTGGGCCAGCCTGTCCGGCTCCAACTGAGAGGCGATCTCACCTTTCGCCGTTATGGCTTCCTCTCTCTCATTTTTTATCCGCTTGATTTCGGCTTCCTTTTCCACCTTTAGCTTTTTGAAGGCGACCTCTTCTTCTTCCAGTTTTTTTACGAATTCTTTTTCTTTTGACTTGTCTTCGTCCAGTTCCTCCATCAGGGCGAGCTGTTCGTCTTCAAGCGTTGATATTGCCTTTTCCATGTTGTCTATTTCGTGAAGGACCGCC
>JAZFVB010000056.1:0-3884 GCA_036447515.1 Nitrospinota bacterium | reverse complement strand
TCAATGAATCTTTCGGGGCTTTCGTCCGACGTTCGTTCGAGGTTTTTGATGTACCTTGCAAGGGCGCTCAATAAACTGGGAAAAAACTCGGAGACGCTCAAGGTCTGCCGCCGCGTCCTTAAGGAACCGGAAAACCCGCATACGCCGCACGCGATATACCTTATGGCAAAGACCTATTGGAACTGGGGCGAGAGCGGCAAGGCAATGAAGGCGCTGGATAAGCTTTTTAAACGGTTTTCATGGCACGGCGTATCGGCCAAAGGGTATTACATGGCCGGGCGCATTAAGGAATCCGAAAAAGATTACGCGGGCGCAGTGAATAGCTGGGAGAAGGCGGTCTCTAGTTTTCCAGAGGCGGAAGAGGCGCAGGCGTGCCTTTGGCACATAGGGTGGCGTTATTATCAGGACGGCGATTACGCAAAGGCGGAAAAGGCGTTCAACCGGTTTTTGAAAAAATATCCGGCCTCCCACATTTTGCCGCGCATACTCTACTGGAACGCGCGCGCCATGGAAAAGCGGGGAAATGACCCTTCGGAACTCATTAAAAGGTTGATGACCGTTTACCGCTATTCGTACTATGCATATTTAAGGACTAACGAAATCTTTCATAAAACCGAAAAAGTGGGCGGCAATCCCGGTTCCCAAAAACGTCTTGCCGAAAAGGTTCTGGCGCGTCTAAACGAAAGCGCCAACGAAACCGTCAAACAGCCGAAACTCGAAGGCAGGCGCCTTTGGGCGCATCGCGGCGCGCAAAGATGGCTGGAACTCGGTTTCAAGGAGCGCGCCAAACCGCTTATCAGGGACGCCGCCGGAGATTTAAAGAACGGAACTTCGAACACCATGTGGCTAATGTACCAGTACTACCGCGCGGGGTTTCACGACCTTGTGCAATCCCGTGCATGGAGGGTGCAAAGCGACCCCAAGCTGACGGAAAACGAAAGGCGGCTCCTTACGTGGATGATGTTCCCGCTCGCCCGGTGGAGCGTCGTTTACGGCGAGTCCCGGAAAAACGGAGTCGATCCGATGGCGGTGCTTGCGCTAATACGTCAGGAAAGCAAGTTTAACGCGGATATAGTTTCCTCCGCCGACGCGCGCGGCCTTATGCAGATAATACCGCCCACCGGCAAACGGATTTCGCGCGCCATGAACGAAAAGAATTTCAACCCCGACTTCCTTTTCGATCCGGAGGTAAACATACGGATGGGAACTTTCTACCTGGCCGCGCTTCTGAGAAAATCGGGAGGCGAGCTTGCGCCCGCGCTGGCCAGCTACAACGCCGGATCGCGCGCCGTCGACAAATGGCTGAAAAAATATTCGTACAGCGCCGCCGAGGCGGAGGTCTTCATTGAGAGAATTCCGTACCCCGAGACGCGGGGATATGTTAAAAAGGTTCTTCGCAACTACGGCGCGTACCGTAAAACATACGGGCAATATCTGAACGGCCCCGAGGCCGGGGGAGCGGGAAAAAAGGCAAATGCTGGACGCAGTAATTAAGAACTCCACCCTATACGGGCTTGAGGGGGGCGGATGCGCGGCAACCGACCTCGGCATCAAGGACGGGGCGATAAAAAAGATAGGCAAAATAGACGAAGATGCCGAACGCGTTATAGACGGCGCCGGATACTTTACACTGCCGGGCTTTGTGGACGTTCATTCGCATTCGGACTACTACCTGCTTATCGACCCGGAAGCGCAGTGCAAAACGCGCCAGGGCGTGACTACCGAGATCGGCGGCAACTGCGGCTATTCGTCCGCGCCGATAGGAGGGGAACTGCTGGAAATCAGGCGCGAAGTCTTTAAGAGGCAGTTCGGCCTTTCGCTCGACTGGCTCGATTTTTCCGAATACTTTGAAAAACTCAGGCAAAAGAAGACGGCTGTTAATTTCGCCGGCCTTATCGGCTACAACACGGTGCGCTCTTCCGTTCTGGGCCTTAACGACGCGCCCCTTACCGACGGCAAAAGGGAGGCGATGGCCGGGGCGATACGCGATAACATGTCGCAGGGCGCAGTCGGCCTTAGCGTGGGGCTGGTATATCCGCCGGCGTGCTTCGCAACGAAAGATGAAATGGTCTATATGGCAAAAGAGGCGCAAAAGGCGGGAAAGATATTCGCCACGCACATACGCTCCGAGGGGCCCAGGGTGGAGGAATCGATAGAGGAGGTAATTGACATTGCGCGGCAGTCGGGAGCAAGGCTTCAGATATCGCACCTGAAAACGGCCGGCAAGGAAAACTGGCACAAGCTCGACACGGTATTCGAGCTTATCGAAAAGGCGCGAGACGACGGTATCGATATCGAGTGCGACCGTTATCCGTACACGGCGTCCAATACGGGATTGCAGGTCGTCCTTCCGGACTGGGCATTCGACGGCGGGAAAAAAGCCGTGCTCGAAAGGCTGGCGGATAAAAGAACGCGCGAAAGAATGAAGGAGGATATTCTCAGAAACCACCCGGAACCGGAATACTGGGATACGGTTATGATCTCGCAGGTAATGAACGAATCCAACTTCGGCCTCCAGGGGATTACGGTAAACGAAGCGGCGTCCAGGAAGAACAGCGATGTCTTTGATTTCATCTTCGACCTTCTATTGGAAGAGGAAACCGAGGTGGAGGCGTTATACTTCTGCATGAACCGGGACAACATGGATAGGGTGATAACAAAGGATTATGTGATGATAGGAAGCGACGCCGGAGCAAGGGGCGTAAAAGGGCCGCTGGCAATCGGCAGGCCGCACCCGCGCACCTTCGGAACCTTTGCGCGGTTTTTTGAAGACTACGTCTTTGGACGTAAACTCGTAACCGTGGAAGAAGCCGTAAAGAAAAGTTCCACGGCGGCGTGCGAGCGCTTCGGTATAAAAAAACGCGGACGCCTGATCGAAGGCTATTTTGCCGACGTGGTGATGCTCGACCCGCAAAGGGTAAAGGACACCTCCACGTACGAAAACCCGCTTTCGTACCCGGAAGGGATCGACTACGTTTGGGTGAACGGCGCCCTTACGATAGATAACGGCGAATACACCGGCGCACTTGCGGGAAAGGTTATGGCGGAAAGTTGACGGAAGATAAACATCTACACGAAGTAAAAAAGGCAACGCTGTCTTTCTTGGGGAAGCTCTGGGAAGATAACTATCGCAAAAACCGCGATCACATATTAAGAACTCCCGGAGTCGCGCGCCTTTTCGACCGCTTCAAATCGATTCCGGCGGTGGTGGTTGGCGCCGGGCCGTCTCTCGACCGCAACCTGCGCTACCTCGCGCTTGCAAAAGGAAAGTCGGTGATTATTGCGTGCGATACCGCGCTGAAAATCCTTGCGGGAAACGGAATCATGCCGGATATCGTAATTAACCTCGACCCGCAGATGAAAGTAATGAACTTTTTCGACGGCGTTAACAGCCGCGGGATCGTTCTGGCGGCTCCCACCATAGCCTATCCCGCCCTGCGCGAAAGCTGGGAGGGCGACCTCTTTTACTACAACAAGCACGCGCCCGATATTCCCTTACTGACGGAAATTGCCGCAAAACACGCGGAAGTCGGAACCCTCACGCCCGGCGGAACGGTCCTTTCGGTTGCGTTCGACCTTGCGTTCAAGTCGGGCGCCGACCCGATTGCATTTGTCGGGCAGGACCTATCGTACACCGAAGATAACGCGTACGCCGCGGGGAGCCATTTCGGCGATTACAAGTCGAAGGAAATAATCGACATGCCGGGCGACCAGATAGTGGAGTCGGAAGATATCTTCGGGCGCAAACGCAAAACGCAAAAACAGATGGCGGTAACCAAACAGTGGTTCAACTGGGCGTTCAACGAATGGAATCCGGACAAAAAACGCGGGATTTACAATTGCAGCGAGGGCGGTATACTTACCGAATGCGGACAGATGCCGTT
>JAZFVB010000055.1:0-8954 GCA_036447515.1 Nitrospinota bacterium | reverse complement strand
GCCTGATGACTTTTCCCTTGTAAATTACTCGATTCCGAGAAACTGCTATTTGCAAGCGGCGTGGCCGTTACTTTAAGGGGGTGGGCAAGTACCACCTCTTCGGCCACTTGTTCAGGTAGATCATACATAACGCACCAGTTGCGGGTAGATTCAAGTACGGCCGAACAATCGTCTCCACCATATTTACCCGTAAAATTGTTAAGAGCCTCAATGGAGTTGGCAAATTTGCCTTGTTTTAATATTTCTCCGGATTCGCTCATGATTGTTCCGTAACTGAAATGTCAGTGGTAATCCACGCCAATATAGGTCTTCATAGTGTACCTCCTTGATTTTATCTGTTAGTGATATTGGATCACCAACTCTGGTCCACTATGTGTTCATGTTAACTAGCGTTTTAACGCGCCGTCAAAAGTTTATGGCACCGCAATCTTACCTCTTATTCTACCGGCTTCCAATTGCTAAGGGCCTTTGGCAAGTCTTCACAAGAGAAGGTGGAGCCGAAAAGTTTTGCCAAAAGGGGCCGGGATTCTTTTTCAAACGTCTCTTCAAAAAAAGGTCAGAGCGCAAGAAGCGCCATGAACTCGTGCACCGGAGTTTTTTCGAGCCGTTTCTGGCTGGAGCAAATGTCCAGTATGGCCTTTGTATTCCTTACCGGCAGATGTTTTTCCAGTGTTGATTCGAACTTGGCCTTAAGCAACGGTATGCCCTCTTTTCGGCGGCGGCGATGACCCACTGGGTACTCCACTTCGGCTTTGCCGGTTTTTGTGCCGTCCTTGAAGAAAACCTGAATGGCATTTGCGATGGAGCGTTTTTTCGGATCGAAGTAATCTTTCGTGTAGCGTTTGTCTTCCACAACTTCCATTTTTTTTCTTAGCGTATCAATACGCGGGTCGGCGGCCACGTCGTCCTTGTAATGGTCGGCGGTGAGTTGCCCGAATATAAGAGGTATGGCCACCATGTACTGAAGACAGTGGTCGCGGTCGGCGAAGTTGTGCAACGGTCCGGTTTTGTCGATTATCCTCACGGCCGCCTCGGTGCTTTTGATCTTGATCTTTTCGATCTGGTCTATTTTCCCTTTCACCTGCGGATATATTTCAAGAGCCGCTTCCACGGCGGTCTGGGCGTGAAACTCGGCGGGGTACGAAATCTTGAAAAGGATGTGCTCCATGACGTAGCTGCCGTATTTTTGTTTGAAGACAAACGGCTTGCCTTTAAAGAGGACGTCGTAAAACCCCCAACCTTTCGCGGTAAGGGCGGACGGGTATCCCATCTCGCCGGAAAGAGCGATAAGCGAAAGCCTCACGGCGCGGCTGGCGGCGTCGCCCGCGGCCCACGATTTCCGCGAACCGGTATTGGGCGCGTGGCGGTAAGTTCTAAGCGCGCCACCGTCTATCCAGGCGTTTGACACGGCGTTAATCACATCTTCCGTCGATCCCCCCAGCATATGCGTCGCCACGGCGGTAGAGGCTATGCGCACAAGTATCACATGATCCAGCCCCACGCGGTTGTAGGCGTTTTCCAGCGCAATCACGCCCTGTATTTCGTGCGCCTTTATCATGGCGGCCAGAACCTCGCGGATGAGCATCGGTTTTTTTCTTTTCGATGCGGCCTTACGGGAAAGGTAATCGGCAACGGCCAGAATGGCGCCGAGGTTATCGGACGGATGTCCCCACTCTGCGGCCAGCCATGTATCGTTGTAATCGAGATAGCGCACGATAGTACCTATATCGAAGGCGGCCTTTACCGGATCAAGCTCGTAAGATGTGCCGGGAACGCGCGCGCCGCCGGGCATATCCGCCCCCGGTACCACCGGACCAAGAAGTTTAACGCAGTCGGGATATCCAAGCGCCATAAGGCCGCAACCGATGGAATCCATAAGGCAGTAGCGCGCCGTTTCAAACGCTTCTTTACTTTTTATTTTGTATCCGGTTACGTACTTTGCGATATCCACCAGCGCCTTGTCCGGCTTCGGGCGTTTCGCGCTTTTTTGTCCCTGCATCTATCAAACCTCCTTTACTTAAGCTACCTACTTATGCTTCCGTCGCACTTCTTTGTTCAATCGGTTCTACCGTTCTGATATCCGGTCCGGTGTAATCGGCAAGCGGCCTTATGAGCCGGTTGTTGCCGCGCTGTTCCATAACGTGCGCCGCCCATCCGGTAATCCGCGAGATAACGAATATCGGCGTGAAAAGCGACGTGGGAAATCCGATGAAATGATACGCCGACGCGCTGTAGAAATCGAGGTTGGGGAAAAGGTTCTTTTCGCGCCACATAACCTTTTCAATGCGCTCCGATACGGGATAGAGAACTTCGTTACCCACGGCATCGGCCAGCTTTTTGGATATCCCCTTTATGATGGGGTTTCTGGGATCGGATACTGTATAGACCCTGTGGCCGAATCCCATTACGAGATCGCGCGTTTCCAGTATTTTCATCAAACCTTTTTCGGCCTCGTCCGGCGTTCGGTAGCGTGTTATCAGTTCGTACGCGGCTTCGTTTGCCCCGCCGTGCAGGGGGCCGCGCAGTGCGCCGATTGCGCCGGAAATGGCGGAATGGAAATCCGAAAGCGTGGAGGCTACGGTTCTTGCCGTGAAGGTGGAAGCGTTAAACTCATGCTCGGCGTAAAGAATCAAAGAGGCATCGAGCGACCTTTGCCGGAGTTCGTCCGGCTTTTTACCGTGCAACAAGTTCAGTATATGGCCGGCTATCGTATCGTCGTCCGTTTCAGCTTCTATGCGCGTTCCGTCGTTATGGTAGCGGTACCAGTAAAAAAGAATCGAAGGGAATACCGCCGTAAGACGCTCCGCCGTTTCCATTTGGTTAACAAAATCCCCTTCCGGCTCCAGTGTGCCCAGCATAGAGCATCCCGTACGCATGACGTCCATAGGGTGCGTGTCTTTCGGGATCATTTCCAGCACCTTTTTCAGGTCGTCCGGCAGGCCGCGCTTTTGTTTAAGCCGCTTCTTGAAACCGTCAAGCTCCGACCGGTCGGGAAGCTCCCCGTTGTAAAGGAGATAGGCCACCTCCTCGAAAGTAGTGTTTTCGGCGAGATCGTCAATGTTGTAACCGTAATATGTAAGGCCAACGCCTTTTTTGCCTACGGTACATATGGCGGATTCACCTGCTATCACGTCTGCCAGGCCCCCTGTCTTTTTTTTCTTATCGCTCATCTCTTTTCCCTTTATTAAAGAGTTGATTGATTTTTTCCTCGTACGAATGATAGTCGAGGACTTTGTAGAGTTCTTCGCGCGTTTGCATCTTTCCGATCAGGTCTTTTTGCGTACCTTTTTTTCGTAGAACTTTGTAAACATTTTCGGCCGCCGCGCTCATTGCCCTGAACGCCGAAAGCGGGTAAAGAGCCAACCTTATGCCTGCTTTCCTCAGCGCTTTAAGATCGAACAGCGGCGTTTTTCCGAACTCGGTAAGGTTTGCGAGCGCCGGCACGTTTACCTCCTTTGCGAATCGGCGGTACTCTTTAATATTTTTCATCGCCTCGGCGAAGATCATATCCGCGCCCGCCTGCACGTAGAGGTTTGCGCGGTCTATCGCGGCATCCAGCCCTTCCACGGAGTAAGCGTCGGTACGGGCCATAACCACGAATTTGCCGTCCGTTTTCGCGTCGACGGCCGCCTTTATCCTATCCGCCATTTCCTGCGGCGTTACCAACTCCTTGCCGGGCCGGTGCCCGCAACGCTTTGCCTGCACCTGGTCTTCTATATGGATGGCGCCAGCCCCCGCGCGTATCATTTCACGCACGGTTCGGGCAATATTGAACGCGTTACCCCACCCCGTATCCACGTCCACCAACATAGGCGCTTCGGTAACGGAGGTGATCCGCCGGACATCATCCAGCACGTCGTTGAGGGAAGTCATCCCCAGGTCCGGCAACCCGTAAGAGGCGTTGGCAACGCCCGCTCCCGAAAGGTAGATGGCGCTAAAACCGGCGCGCTCGGCCAAAAGCGCGCAATATGCGTTTACAGTTCCCACCACTTGCAGGGGCCGCTCTTTTTCAAGGGCCGCCCTGAAAAGGTTCCCCGCGGAATGCCTTGCCGTCACTTGCCGGCCCTTAAGGAGGCTACCGCGTCTTTAACCGCATCCAGCGAGGCGGGGTCGTCCAGAGTGGTAAGGTCGCCGGGATCGCGTCCTTCAGCAAGCGCCTGTATGGAACGTCTTAACAGCTTTCCCGACCGGGTTTTCGGGAGAGCGTTCACGAAAAGAATTCTTGCCGGACGTGCGACGGGGCCGAGCAGTTTTGCGACGGTTTCCTTGAGTTGAGCTTCCATCTCCGATCTGCCGTTATCCTCTTCCACCTCTTCATGGTTTTTTACTATCGTAAAGGCCACTATCGCCTGGCCTTTAAGCTCGTCGTGAACGCCCACCGCGGCGACCTCCGCAACAGACGAGTGGGAGCTTATGGCCTCTTCAATTTCGCGGGTGCCCAGACGGTGGCCGGCGACATTTATAACGTCGTCCGACCTGCCCAAGATGAAATAATAGCCTTTTTCATCGCGGACGGCCCAGTCGAAAGTGGTGTAGACCATCTCGTCGTAATCGGAGAAATATCCTTCCACGAATCCTTTGTCGTCTCCCCACACGGTGGTAAGGCATCCCGGCGGAAGGGGCGGAACGGCTACCAATACTCCCTTTTCCTGGCCGGTTACCTCCTTGCCGGTTTGCTCGTGTACTCGCTTGAGGTCGTATCCGTAGACGGGGAAACCGGGCGATCCGTGGTTTATGGGGTGCATATCTACGCCCGGCATATAGCTTATGATCGGCCATCCGGACTCGGTCTGCCAGTAATGGTCGATTACCGTTGTGCCAAGGCCGTCGGTAATCCAGCGCGAAGTCGGCGCGTCGAGCGGCTCACCGGCGAGGAATAGGTAACGAAGCGAACTGAGATCATGCATTTTAAGGTACTTCGGGTCTTCCTTTTTAAGCACCCTTATGCCGGTGGGCGAGGAAAACATAATGTTTACGTTGTGATCCGCCACCATCTTCCACCATACCCCGGCGTCGGGGCGTATGGGAAGCCCTTCGTAGCATATTGTCGTCATTCCATGGATAAGCGGGCCGTAAACGATGTATGAATGCCCCACAACCCAGCCGATATCGGAGGTGGTAAGCATCGTCTCGCCCGGGTTTGCGGCGTAGATATACTTCATGGACGCGGCCAGCGCAACGGCGTGTCCGCCGGTGTCGCGCTGCACCCCTTTGGGTTTGCCTGTTGTGCCGGAGGTGTAAAGGATGTAGCTAGGCTCGTTTGATTCGAGCCATTCCACGGGCACTTTAGCGTCCTTGTGTTTTTCCCTAAGCGGCGAGTAATCGACATCCCTTCCATCTGTAATCGATATGTCCTTAACCAAGCCCCGCAGGCAGAGCAAAACTTTTTCCGGCGGCGAGGCTGAAAGGCGGATCGCTTCGTCAACAAGGTTTTTGTAAGGAATTATTTTGCCCGCGCGCATACCGGCGTCGGAAGTTATAAGGAGTTTCGGTTTCGCATCGTCAATGCGGGTAGCAAGGTTATGCGAGGCGAATCCGCCAAACACCACTGAATGAACCGCGCCTATGCGCGCGCAAGCCAGCATCGCAAATATCGCCTCGGCCGTCATCGGCATGTAGATCACCACACGGTCGCCCTTTTGTACTCCAAGCTCTTTTAACGTCGCGGCAAAGGTATTTACTTCCTGGTGAAGCTGGTCGAAAGTGTAGATTTTTTCCTCGTTTGTTTCGGAGGAAATGTAGATAAGGGCTTTTTGGCCGCCCCTTTTTTCAAGATGCCTGTCTAAGGCGTTATGGCAGAGGTTTGTCTGCCCACCTACAAACCAGCGCGCAAAAGGGGGGTTTTCGTAATCAAGAACTTTATGCCATTTTTTATGCCAGTCTATAAGTTCCGCCTGCTCCCCCCAGAAGCCTTCACGATCCTCAATTGACCGGGCATGAAACTGTTTGTAATTCACATTGCCTCCCTTCAATCATCAACCAAAAGTTTTAGCCAAAAAACTAAATTGAATTTCAACCGGACAAAGACACAACCAGTAATTCTTGAATGGATAGGCAAACAGTACGGAACAAATACCCCCACCTCCCTACGAATAGTATCCATTCCAGAAAACCTGGGATTTCCCCCCATTTTCCCCCATGAATCTATCACCCTGAGTCTACATAGTCAAATATCGTGATGCTTTCTCCCATTGAAAACCAATATAAAAAGCTCCAAAATTGCATCTCGTACTTATTTTAGGGGTTCCGCTAACTATAAAAGGAATATCTACATGTCCATCTTGGAAATATCGGATAAAATGGAAACGATATGAGCACGCTCGCATTCGATGTATACGGCACGTTGATTGATACGGCCGGGGTCGTGGATGCGCTTTCCCGGTTTGTCGGTGACCGGGCTAAGCTGTTTTCCGATACTTGGCGTGCAAAACAGCTTGAGTACTCCTTTCGGCGCGGTTTGATGAAAAACTACCGCGACTTTTCGGTCTGCACGAAAGATGCATTGGAATATGCCTGTTCCGCCTTTCAGGCCAATATATCCTCAGATGACAAGGAGAAACTCTTGAGTGGGTATCAAACCCTGCCGACGCATCCTGACGTTGCGGATGCGCTGTCGGCATTACAATCCGACGGACATAGACTATTCGCCTTTTCGAACGGTCGTTCCGACGATGTCGAGCGCCTGTTGAAACATACTGGGATTGACTGTTTCTTTCTCGACATCATAAGCACCGACGAAGTGAAAAGTTTTAAACCGAATCCTGAAGTGTACGCCCACTTTCTCCGCCGCGCCGGGTCGGTCAAAGGCGAATCGTGGCTCGTTTCGGGCAACCCGTTCGACGTAATCGGCGCAATCTCTGCGGGGATGAAAGCGGCGTGGGTAAAACGCTCACCGGGCGCCCTGTTTGATCCGTGGGGCATAGAGCCTACTGTTACAGTGGATAGGCTAACTGCGTTGCCCATCAAAATTGGGTGAAAGATTCATATTTTATTTAATTATGCAATATCTGAGGCACAATTCCTGGATATCTTTGATCTATTCTGATTCTTTTAGAATCCCGACAATCCTCCATTAGGTCAGGCTTGTGATGCTGAAGATATAGCCACGTGTGGTAGATTAGTTCTAACAAAATTTCAAGGAACGACAAAATGAGCATAATGTTTGAAAGCACAGAAATAAATGGCATGACTTTAAGTAACCGCTTGGTGCGCTCGGCCACATGGGAAGGAATGTGCAATGCCGAAGGGCGGCCGACGGATAAACTTGTTTTATGCTACAGAGATCTTGCCAAGGGTGGCGTTGGGCTGATAATAACCGGCTACACTTTTGTCAGGCAAGATGGTAAACAGCTGCCCGGTCAGATGGGAATTCACACCGATGATTTTGAAGAGGAGATGAAAAACTTAACTGGCGCAGCACACAACGCTGGCGGTAAGATTTGCATGCAGTTAGTACACGCTGGTGGTCAGACCGATTCAGTCTCCGCAGGTCGCAAACCTCTGGCACCATCGGCAGTGGAGGTGGGACAATTCCCAGAGAAGCCCGCGGAAATGTCGCGGCAGGATATTGATGAAATCGTAAAAGCCTTTGGTGATGGAGCACGACGAGCTAAAGAATGGGGTTTTGATGCGGTTCAGATTCAAGGAGCTCATGGCTATTTGATCAACCAGTTCCTCTCCCCTCTTACAAATAGGCGTACGGATAAATACGGTGGCAGTACGGAAAATCGTCGCCGTTTCCTAATGGAAGTCTACGCTACCGTTCGTGAATCGGTCGGGTCCGATTACCCGGTAATGATAAAGCTATCCGGCGCAGACTTTCTTGATGGTGGCTTTGAAACGGAGGATGCCATAGAAGTCTCTAAGCTTCTGGTTCAGGAAGGAATTGATGCCATTGAAGTGAGTGGTGGTACTCCGGCTTCGGGTGAGCAAAGCCCGGTAAGGAAGAGGATAAAGCAACCTGAACAGGAAGCTTACAACCTAACACTGGCGACCCGTGTTAAAAGGGAAGTTAAATGCCCTGTTATGGTTGTAGGCGGATTCAGGAGTTTCGAGGTCATTGAAGCTGCTCTTCAGAATGGAACGGCGGATTATATCTCACTTTGCCGCCCTTTTATACGCGAGCCAGATCTGGTGAAGCGTTGGCAGAGCGGGAATAGGGAAAAAGCTGGGTGTCTATCATGTAACGGCTGCTTCAGACCAGGTATCAAAGAAGGCGGCATTTACTGTGTTGCTAAAAAGAAGGAACAAGAAAATTCTTCCTGATGGCTACCTTAACATCACATCTAAAATAGGTTTACATATCGCAATCTTCAAATATATAAATGAAAATGGTACGCCCGGAGGGATTCGAACCCCCGGCCCTCTGATCCGAAGTCCAGGCTATTCCAGTGTAGCTCAATGGCGAACTATTTGAGATGTTAACATCTTTAATAGTTGGGAAGAAGGATTTCTGGAAATTGTATACCTGAATGTATACCTGTTGGAATATTACAGCATAAAAGCTTTTCGCATTTAAATGCCCTTTCAAGTTTTTCGACCACATATACGAGTTAGTTATTATCTTATACCTTAATTCGATATTTTTTCAATAGCTTCAAAATGAGCCATTTATTTACAACAGCCATACACCCAAGAAGTATTATTAAGAGCTCTTCTCTTTTTTCTTGAGGCATTTTCCTTAAAAAAGAAATTATTTTTTCCTTAAGCATATCCACCTTCTCTTACTTTCTTTAATTCAAGAGCATCTTTGAATTTCCCGTTAAACGCTCCTTCAAGTTTCTCTACAGCATCCCTCTTATGTCCTGGCGCAAGATGCGCATACCTCAAGGTCATGCTGATAGTTTTATGCCCTAAAAGTTCTTTTATCGTCGTTATATCGACTCCTGCCATTACTAGATGGCTTGCAAACGTATGCCTCAAGTCATGAAATCGAAAATCCTTTATCACTGCCC
>JAZFVB010000054.1:0-7323 GCA_036447515.1 Nitrospinota bacterium | reverse complement strand
ACAAATCAAGTTCCACCCTTAACCCGTCGTCCCGCAAAGTTTTCAGCAATTTTTGCGAATATTCGTTTTGCTTATCCGTAACGGGCAGGATTACCGCCTGCGTTGGAGCTATCCACGCGGGAAAGGCCCCGGCGATCTGTTCGATGTAAATCCCCAAAAAACGCTCCAGCGAGCCGAGTATAGCGCGGTGGAGCAAAACGGGCCTGTGCCTTGCGCCATCGCTCCCGACGTATTCGAGGTCGAATCGCTCCGGCATCGAAAAATCTACCTGTATCGTGCCCAACTGCCAGTTGCGCTTCAGGCAGTCGCACACGTTGAACTCTATCTTCGGGCCGTAGAAAGCGCCCTCCCCTTCCTTGATCTTGTATTCCACGCCCTGCCTTTCAAGGGCGTTCTTCAATGCGACGGTCGCCGTCTCCCACACCTCGTCGCTTCCCATCGCCTTTTCCGGTTTCGTTGCGATGTAAACGTCCACGTCGTCGAAGCCGAAGACTCCGTATACGCCGAACGTGGCTTTTACAAATAACGCTATTTCGTCCTCTATCTGTTCGGGCGCGCAGTAGATGTGCCCGTCGTCCTGCGTGAAGGCGCGAAGCCTGAACAGCCCGTGCAATACGCCCGAAAGCTCGAAGCGGTGGACGTGCCCCATCTCCATCAGCCTTAACGGGAGGTCGCGGTACGAATAGAGGGACTCTTTATAAACGAGTATCGAGCCCGGGCAGTTCATCGGCCTGATGGCGAAGCGCCTGTCCTCCGCCGAGGTGAAGTACATGTTCTCCTTGAAGTTCTCGTAATGGCCTGAGCGGTGCCAAAGTTCCTCGCTGAGTATTTCGGGGGTCAGTATCTCCTTGCCGCCCTGCTTTATATTTTCTTCCCGGATGAAATCGATAAGGATATTGAATATGGTCAGCCCGCGCGGGTGCCAGAATACGAAGCCCGGCCCCTCGTCGTGGAACGAATAGAGGTCTAGCTTTTTGCCTAGTTCGCGGTGGTCGCGTTTTTTCGCCTCTTCCAAAAGACGTTTGTATTCCTTCAGTTCTTCCTTCGTGGAAAAACACAATCCGTAAACGCGCTGCAAAGCCTCGTTGCTCTGGTCGCCCAGCCAGTACGCGCCGGCTATCTTGTCAAGCTTATACGCGCCTATCTGCCCGGTATGCTCCACGTGCGGGCCGCGACACAGGTCGGTAAATTTGCCCTGCGTATAGACGGTTACCGTTTGTTCGTCTTTCAAGAGGTCGTTCAGCGCCTTTACCTTGAACTGCTGGCCGCCGAAAAGTTCCAGCGCGTCTTGGCGGGAAATTTCCTTTTGCTCGAATGGCGCTTTCGACTTGACGATCTTTTTCATTATCTTTTCGATTTTCGGCAGGTCTTCGTTGGTGAGGCTTCCTTCGGGGATGCTCACGTCGTAGTAAAAGCCGTTTTCGGTTTCCGGCCCGAATGCGAACTGCGCGTCCGGATAGAGTTCCTTAATCGCCTCCGCCATAACGTGCGCGGCGGAATGGCGCATTGCTTCTATGTCCATAGGTCTCCTACAAGTTAGTGAAAATTACCCTTGTACCTTTTCCGTTCGCAAGGAAGATATTATAAAGAAGGTGGCACCCATTAACAAATAGCCCACCGTGATCGTATAGACCGGGGTCGGCAGTCCCGCGCCGGGCAGGTATAGCCGCCCATCGGGAAATGGGGAATGTATCAGGCCGACCATCGCCGCCCCCGCGCATAGCCACGCAATATAGGCGGCTTTTTTAAGCGCGTGGTCGATGAGGTGCACCAGCATCGTCGCCCAGAACATCGCGGTGCATATGAAACCGTTGCCGAGTATCATCACCGCCTGGTACGTCGATTGGAAATCTGCGCTGAGGTTTTCCAGTTTAAGCCCCGACGAGCCGATCAGCGAGTTGAATTGTATGAACAAAAGGTTGGCAATAACGGGAATGAGGCATATCGAAACGGCCGCAAGGTGCCTTTGATCGGTTTCCCTGTACGACTGGGCGCTGACTTCCAGCCCGATGAAAACGAGTATCGGCACTAAAACCGATTCCGGCAATATCGAAATGAGAATTCCAATAACGCCCGTCATGCCGGCTATACCGATAAAAAGGGCCGTCGCCAGCGTATATGCCGCCCTGCCGCCCATACGTTTGTACGCGGGATGGCCTATGTACGGCGTGTTCTGTATTACCCCCCCGCAAAGTCCGGCGACGAGCGTGGCCACGCCTTCCACAAGGAGTATGTCGCGCGTGCCGTATTTGTCGCCCGCAACGGCGGCGCTTTCGGTATTATCTATGCCGCCAATCACGTTGGTTATAGCTATCGGGATGGCTATCGGCAGATAATTTATGCCCATCGCAAGGCCGCCCAGCCATTCAAACGTCGGCCACGGGATGGCGAGAGCCAACTCGGGCGATACGATTTCGTGTCCGCTGGAAAGGCCGAGAGCTTTTGAAATGTAAAAGAGGACCGTCCCAAGGCCGACCGCCGCCAGCACTCCGGGAACGTCGCCCGGCAATTTCACGCGGGCAATGAACGTTAAAAGGATTACGCCGAATGCGACAAAGCCGCCGATAGGGTCGGCGATGATCTTCAAGAACGGCAGGAACGCTATAAGGACAATCGCCACCGCGCCGATGGAACCGAGCAATGCGGCGCGCGGCACTATGCGCCTGAGCCACTCGCCGAAAAATGCGGTGATCGTCTTTACCGCGCCCATCACCACCAGCACGGCCATCCCTACCGCCCACGCAAGGTCGGCGTCTTTTGTTATGGCGAATACGGGGCCGATGACGCCCAGCGTCAGGCCGAAAAGGGCGATAGCGTCTATCCCCAGCGGCATGGCGCATACGTCTTGGCGCTTTTCCTTTTCCGCCAGTTTGAAGGCCATCCACGTGTAGGCCAAATCGCCCAGCATTATGCCCAAAGCGGTGCCCGGCACCATTTTTAATAAAACGATTTCTGCGGGCATCTTGAAAATGCCTATGAGGATCGAGGCGAGTATCACGAGCCCCGTCATGTTGTCGAGCATCAGGCCGAAAAAGGCGTTTACGTCGCCCTTTGCGTACCATTTGTATTTGAACGTATTATCCATTCAGCACATTATAAATTTTCTATAAGTGCCCGGCAACATTTGACAAAATTAATATGGTGGGCGTAAATTGAACCCCCTATGCACAAGATGATGTTCGTTAGCACGTTAACCGTTTTCCTTGCGATGTATTACGGCCATGCGGCGGCGCACGACCACTGGAGCGGCCTGCCGGAAAGCGCCCGGCAACAACTGTCTCTCACCGAAAGGTTCCTGGTAGGGGAAAGCATTCCATACGATCCCGTAACGTTCCGGCCGCCGGAAAACAAAATCACCGTTGCGGCAGGCAAAGTGATTTACGATATGCGGTGCGCGGTATGCCATGGGTTAAAGGGCGACGGCAAAGGCTCGAGGGCGGATGAGCTTGAAATAATGCCGCGCGATTTTACTTTAGCCATTTTCAAGTTCAGGTCGACGCCTGCCGGAGCGCTTCCCACGGACGAGGATATTTTCCAAACGCTCTCGCGCGGGATGCACGGAACGGGAATGCTTCCGTGGTTCGGGCTGGCCGCCGCCCAGAGGTGGCTGACCGTCTATTACGTGAAATCTATTTCCGGTTTGTTTGAAGGGGAAGAGATAATGCCCGCCGTAAAGGTTCCGGAACCGACGATGCCGCCAATCGATTATGTAGAGCTTGGCAAAAAGGTTTACGAAAAGGCGAAGTGCTACGAGTGCCACGGGAAAGAAGGGCGCGGCGACGGCGAAAAAGCCGACAAGCTAAAAGACGACTGGTTCAAGCCGATAAGGCTGAGGAACTTCAGGGAAGAAATTTTAAAGAGAGGGCTTGAGATCGAAGACATCTACCTCACCGTCGCCACCGGCCTTGACGGGACGCCGATGGACAGCCAGTCCAAGGCCCTATCGGAGGAGGAAATGCTGGCGGTCTCGTATTACGTGCAGTCGCTCGCGCCCCCGGTTCGCCGCGTAGGGGGCCGGCGTTACCTACGGGGCGATATTACCGCCGACGAGCGTGCGGCTCTTGATATAGACCACCATATGGGAGTAAGGTTCCGCTGGCCGTGGGATATGTTTTAAAAGGAATTGGGGGAAGTCCAAGCTACCGTGTTTCCCTTCGTTCCTCCCTTCGTGCCTCAGAACATGCGACAATCTCAACAGCACAGCTTTTTTTTATGAGGAAAGAATCGCCGCTTGATATTTCATTACGCAACATTTAGGATTAGCTCGGGAATAAAATTATGCTAATGCAATCTGAAGCCAAAATTCTGATGAATATGAGAAAGTTTTTTACGGATTCTGACGCTATTTCTCTGCCGCCAGGGTCTGATAAAACCCATGAACTGGTTGGTGAAGATGAACGAGAAAAGTTTTTGCTTGATTTATGGAGAGGAACAATACGTCTTTCAAAACTTAAATATCAGACTCGGGGACGTAAAGTTATTGTGCTCGTAAGAATGGACATAGGAACGGCTCCCCATACCAATCCGGATGGAGTAATAATCGAAGGGAATCATATTCACCTTTACCGTGAAGGTTATGAAGATAAATGGGCCTATCCTCTAAAATCGGATGGTTTTAGAAACCCATCAAATATTTTGCAAGCATTTGATGATTTTTGTAGATATTGTAACATCAAAGATATTCCATCTTTTCAGGAAGGAATTGTGTGAATAAACAGGAATGTGATCGTCTTATAGAAGACTATATAAGCTGGCTTCGTAAGGGACTTTCATCAGAAAGTCTCGAAAATGCCTGCGAACTCACTACGCCTTTTCTAGACCGACATAACGATCATATCCAAATATATGCAATTAAGAAGAATGGGAAAATAATCCTTTCTGATGATGGATATATTCTATCCGACCTCCGAACAAGCGGACTTGAATTAAAAACTCCAAAACGCAAGGAGGTTTTTGAATTCATGTTAAAGGGGTTCGGTATTAAAGTTGAAAAAAAACAGTTAATAGTTGAAGCATCGTCTCGTAATCTTGGCCAACGTATTCATTCCCTTATTCAAGCTATGCTGGCTATTAATGATATGTTTATCATGGCTCAACCGCGAGTGGCTACTTTTTTTTGGGAAGATGTAATGAAGTTTTTGTATGATCACGATGTACGATTTAGCTCGCGGGTTAAATTAACAGGCCAAACAGGATATGATCACGCAATTGATTTTCTTATACCCAAATCAAGAATACGGCCTGAGCGAATTGTACAGGCAATCAATGCCCCAAACAAAAATACAATTGCAAACTATCTTTGGGTTTTAACAGATACGCGAGAAGCACGTGGAGAAGATTCCGAAGCCTATGCTTTTTTGAACGATCAGGATCGTGAAGTAGGTGGAGATGTAATCGAAGCATTGGAAAATTATAAAGTAAAACCTACATTATGGTCTAGCAGAGCAGATTACGTCCAAGCGTTGGCAAATTAGAGGTTCTATTTATTTGGAAAGCTATCAATAATACAATTGCTCTCTTTTTTGCTGGAAACGCCGCTGGGGGCTAAATTTTCATTTGGGCAGCAGCGCGTTTATCCAGAAGTTTTAAAATATGCAGTGCTCCGGTCATTAAAGCGTCCTGAAATCTTTCCACGCGCCGATAACCTGCCCGACGATTGGCGAGGGGTTTTCCCGTAAATCGATAACCTGCACGTTGTGGGCGGGGTTGAGCGGTTTTAGGAACATGTGGCGCCCGTCGATTTGTACAAGCTTTGCCGTGATGCCGCCGTCTTTCCATACGGCGTAAATTTTCTTTTTCGATATGCGTTTCGTGTCCACGCCTCGGTCAATTACCACTATGTCGCCGTCGGAAAGGTGGGGGTGCATCGAATCCCCAGACACGCGGCACGCCGCCATGTCGCGCCCGGCGGCGGCCTTTTTTACCGGGCGGATGTGCAGCACCACCCAGTCTATAACGTCTTCCTGGGCGATTATCGGCTCTCCCGCCGCTATCCGCCCTTCGATAAGGGGCACCGTTACGTATTCGTCTTCGGGGAGCGATGGTGGCGGCAAAGGCGGCTGGTTTTGCGGTTCTTCCCTGCCGGTAAGTATCCAGTGCACGCTTTTTCCAGAAAGATAGGCCATTGTAACCAGAATTTCGCCGGAGGGTTCCATCCCCTGCTCGTATCTTTTTACTGTGGAGTGCGCCACGCCGATTTTTTTTCCGAACCCCGCCAGGGTGTCGCCGCCCCTCATCTCTTTTATCCTTTTGGCGAGGTTTTTTTTATTAATAGTTATTGTGCGTTTACGCATAATATTTTCCTTGACATTGTACTCATGCGCACATTATAATCCGATTAAAGGGAGGATGCAAGTGATAGGCAAAAAAGACGTTTTACAGGCCGAAAAGAAGTTTTTGTCGATTCAGGCCCTGGCGAAGAGGTGGAACGTCTCGGCCAGCACGGTAAGGCGGATCATCGACGAGGGCCGGCTGAAAGGCATAAGGGTGAGAAAGAGCTTTAAGATAGACCTCGATTCGGTGCTGGATTACGAATCGACCAGCTCTTTTTAGGTGGCGGAGGGGTGCCTTGGCGGCTAATTAAGTATGGCGTCCCCTTAATTGGCCCCTTAATTGGCGTATCCCCTTAATTGGCGAAGCGAAGAGGAGGTTCTCAATAATTTAATTTTAAATTATTAAATATTGAAAACCCTTCCGCCCTTCAACTTCGCTCAGGGCACCTTCCCTTATAAAAGGGAAGGATTTTTGCAGACGTTGCATCGCAACGTCTCTACAAAAAGGCTCCTGCCTTCGCTCCCTCAGGCCCGATGAGCTTCCTAAGCTCGCATCACGCTCGCTTGCGCTCCCTTATCGGTCGCGCCGAGGCACTTTAGAAGTGCCCAACATAATCGCGAAGTGAAAAAACATATGTTAAAGAAATTGGGTTCATTCAGCGGCTTTGCCGAGGTGCCTGCCACCTTTAGGTGGTTGCACACTTTTACCCTAAAGGGCACACGTAAAGTGTGTGGCAAATATTTTATGGCGGAGGGATTCGCTCGCCGAACATCGGCTCACTGAAACTCCCAAGATGAAAGTTTTATTTAGAAGGTCGTTTTCGAACCCGGGAATCTCATCCACGTCATCCCTGCCGCCATTAAAATCCACCCCCTTCGGGGGCGTATTTTTGATCTTCCCCCGTTTTTGCGGACACACAGTTAAGCAACTTTTCCTTTCGTTTCAAATTCCCAGGGAGAGCGGTATCCCAAGGTCGAGTGCTTTCTGACACGATTATAAAATACTTCGATATATTCAAAAATAGAAAGTCTGGCCTGATTTCTCGTCAGG
>JAZFVB010000053.1:0-4118 GCA_036447515.1 Nitrospinota bacterium | reverse complement strand
TCGGTAAGCTATGAAGTGCGGATTACCGAAGAAATAGAAAGCCTGTTAACGGGAATGTCACCCTTTTATTAAAGGGGAGGAGGAGAAATGAAACGTGTAATTTTGGCGATGCTGATAACGGTATTTCTTGTAATGCCGGTTATGGCGGGCGGGCCTGATATTACTAAAAGGTCGAGGATACTTAAACCCAAAACCTCGCTCGTTAAAGAACGGCCAATGATAGAACCGATAACCGAAGCGCCTATAATTGAAGAAACAATAGAAATGGCCGTTCAGCCTTCGGATCGTGGAGTAACATCTGTAACTGAAAAGGTCATGGTCGCCGCGCAAGACGTTCAAACGAAAAAAGTGGTTTCCGTTCTCTTTGAATCGTCTCCGCCGACAGCGGAACTGATAGTAAACGGCCTTTACGTCGGCACCACGCCGGTTCAGATCTCGTTGCACGAAGGTGTTCACTTTGTACGAGTGCTGCTTCCAGGGCACAAGATGTGGGAACGCCAGGTGAAAGCATTTCAGGGACTGAGGGTTTTTTCACAGCTTGAAACCCTCCAGGAAGCTCCTCTGGCATCGACGACGCCCTAAAAGAGGCGGCAGAGATACCGGAAGGAATTTAACAAATTATTACATTTCAGCCGCTTTGACGCTGTTTGCTCTAAAGTCCTATAACAAAATCGCACAATAAGAGCTTTTCCAACTCCAAATTACAGTAACTATTTAAAAAACAAAGGGATAGAAAGCTAGAATATCCTTTAAATTCGTTTTTTCTAAAATCACGCTTTCTAATCAACTGATTTTTTTGACAATAAAAAATTAGATTGACAGTACAAGATGTTGGGATGTATCTTTAGTCAAGCACTATATATAGTGTTTTGAAAGGTGTAGAATATAGACAAATAAAGGTGGGTTTTATTGAAATAGGGGGAAAGATGGCAACAGAGTTGGAAAATGACCGAAAGCAAAACAGTGGTACAACTATCCAGCCTAAACTTGCCGAGAATGCCATTAAAGTCCTTGAAAGGCGTTATCTTGCCAAGGATGAGAATGGACACGTTATTGAGTCGCCCACGCAGATGTTCAGGCGAGTGGCCAGAAACATAGCCCAGCCGGACGCCATTTACGATCCCTCCATCGACCTTTCCGAAACGGAAGAAGAGTTTTACCGGATGATTGCGTCGCTTGAGTTTATGCCCAATTCTCCGACACTTATGAATGCCGGGCGCGAGTTGCAGCAGCTTTCCGCGTGCTTCGTCCTTCCGGTTGAAGATTCGATGGACTCGATCTTCAGCGCCGTAAAAGACACCGCGATGATTCACAAAAGCGGCGGCGGCACGGGGTTTTCCTTTTCGCGTCTCAGGCCCGCCGGCAGCCGGGTGAACTCAACCAACGGCGTATCGTCGGGGCCGGTATCGTTCATGCGCGTATTCGACGCCGCAACGGAATCCGTCAAGCAGGGCGGCACGAGGCGCGGCGCGAACATGGGCATACTCCGCGTCGATCACCCGGACATATTGGAATTCATAAATAGCAAGTCGGAAGGAACAGTTTTTAACAACTTCAACATATCAGTCACCCTCACAGGCAAGTTCATGTCTGCGGTGGAGGAAAAGAGGGACTACGATCTTATCGATCCGCATTCAAAAAAGGCGTGCGGCGTTCTCAACGCAAGGAAGGTGATGGACGCCATAGTTAAAAACGCGTGGAAGAACGGCGATCCCGGAATAATATTCATCGACAGGATAAACAGGGACAACCCGACCCCGCACATCGGCGAGATTGAAAGCACAAACCCGTGCGGCGAACAGCCCCTATTGCCTTACGAATCGTGCAACCTCGGTTCGATCAACCTTACGAAGTTCGTAAAGGGCGGCGCGATAGATTACGCCGGGCTTAAAACCCTTATTAATTCCTCCGTCCATTTTCTCGACAACGTGATCGATATGAACAAGTACCCGATAAAAAAGATCGAGGAAATGACGAAAGCAAACCGCAAGATCGGCTTGGGCGTCATGGGCTTTGCGGACATGCTTATCCTACTCGGGATACCATACAACTCCGAAGAAGCGGTAAGGACGGCCGAGGAGCTTATGAAGTTCATCGATACAGAATCTAAAAATGCTTCCGCCGGGCTTGCGGAAAGGAGAGGAACGTTCCCGAATTACGGGGGTAGCGTTTACGATAAGCCCGGCGGAAGGAAAATGCGCAACGCAACGACGACGACGATTGCGCCCACCGGCACGATCTCCATAATTTGCGGTACGTCGTCGGGCATAGAGCCGGTATTCGCTGTATCGTACATACGCAACGTGATGGACAACGATCAACTGGTGGAAGTCCACCCGATATTCGAAAGGGTGGCAAAGGAAGGCGGCTTCCATTCGCCCGACTTGATGAAGGAAATCGCGCATCACGGCTCGCTTAGGGGGATGGAGGGAGTTCCCGCGGATACGGCCAACCTCTTCGTAACATCGCACGACATCACGCCCGAATGGCACTTGCGGATGCAGGCGGCATTCCAGAAAGGCACGGACAACGCTGTAAGCAAGACGATCAATTTCTCCAACAACGCCACGAAGGGCGACGTGGAAAAAGCTTACATGCTGGCATACCATCTGGACTGCAAGGGCGTAACGATTTACAGGGACGGCTCGCGCGCCGGCCAGGTCCTTTCGACCGGCTCCACCAGGTCTGACGGAAAGGGAGTGGGCGAAGAATCCCCAAAACTCATCCATCCCAAACCGCGCCCGCGCGTCACGCGCGGCTATACGCAGAGGATCGCCACGGGTTGCGGCAACATCTACGTAACGATTAACGAAGACGAAGACGGCAGCCCGTTCGAGCTGTTCACCTCCATAGGAAAGGCGGGCGGATGCGCCGCCTCGCAAACGGAAACGATAGGCAGGATAGTCTCGCTTGCGCTCAGGTCGCATGTTGACATTAACGACGTTGTAAAACAGCTTATCGGCATCTCGTGCCACCAGCCGGCGTGGGAGAGCGGCGGCAAGATACTTAGCTGTGCGGACGCCATCGGCAAGGCGCTGGGACGCTACGCGCGCGGCGAGATGGAGGAAGAGGCGAAAAAGGATAACGGCGGCAACGGTAAGGGGAACGGCGGCAAAAAAAATAAACCGGATTCAACCTCGGCGGTGATCGATCCGCCGAAAGCCGAATTCAAGAACATGATGAGTATCGGCGCGTGCCCCGATTGCGGCGGCAGTCTGGAATTCCAGGAAGGATGCCTCCTATGCCGCTCGTGCGGCTATTCCAAATGTGATTGATGAAATTAGTCAACGGTAGGTAGAATGGGAATAAAATTAAAAAATAAAAAAAGTACTTTTAATGAACTAAATGATTTGCTAGGTAAGCTTAACCCAATAAGAAAAATATTGGCAACATCTGCCGCCAATTTAACGTTAGGAAATCAATTTAACGCCATTAAGCGTACGCTTATGCTTAGTGATACGATCAACAAAACACTGGTTCCATCTATCGCCACTAAGGATATGCTTAGGTTTAGTAATACGATCAACGAGACACTGGCTCCATCTATCGCGATTAAGGAAACGCTTAGGCTTAGCAATACGATCTACGAGACAATGGTGCCATCCAGCGCAATTAAGAACATGCTTAGGCTTAGTAATACGATCAACGAGGCAATGGCTCCATCTATCGCCATTATGGAAACGCTTAGGCTTAGCAGTACGATCAACAAAACAATGGTATCTGCCGCCGCAAATTTTGCGTTAGGAAATCCGCTTAGCGCAATTCAGAATCCCCTTGATATGAATTCTTCTGAAAACATTATAATTGAACCAAGTATTTCGTTTCTTCATAAGAAACCGCAAGTTATTAAACTACCTAAGGAATCCGAAGATTTATTAATTAGAGAACTAGAACATACTATTCCTCGCCTCCTATGTCTACTTGAAGGAGCAAGGAGGGCGCTTGAAAGACGTGATGTTGATTATTTGAGACATTTCGGTGTCTCTATGCGGCAACTATTTGAAAAGTTGATTTGCAAATTAGCACCAAGTGATGAAGTTATTAAGTGGGGCGGTATTTCAAAGTATCTTAACAAGAACGGACAACCAACATGGAGAGGAAGGATAGCGTATCTTCGT
>JAZFVB010000052.1:0-5348 GCA_036447515.1 Nitrospinota bacterium | reverse complement strand
TTCCCACCACGCTATTGGCGCAGGTGGACAGTTCCGTGGGGGGCAAAACGGGCGTCGATCATAAAAAAGGGAAAAACCTGATCGGCGCGTTCCACCAGCCAAAGGCCGTTATTTGCGACATGGCCGCGTTAAAAAGCCTTTCGGACAGGGAATTCAGGTGCGGTCTTGCGGAAGTCATAAAGTACGGGGTTATACGAAGCGTCTCGCTTTTCAGGTTCATGGAAGAGTCGGTCGAAAAAGTGCTTGAAAGGGAAAACGGGACCGTTTTGAGGATCGTCGGGGAGTCGTGCCGGATTAAGGCGCGAGTGGTCGAAGAGGACGAAAGGGAAGGGGGGATTCGCGCCATTTTAAACTATGGACACACGTTCGCCCATGGAATAGAAACGGCGCTGAATTACAAGAAGCTCAAACACGGCGAGGCGGTCGCTATTGGGATGGTAATGGCCGCAAACCTTTCGTATTCGGCGGGATGTTCTTCCGCTGCCGATGCCGCGCGCATCGAAAAACTTGTTATGGCTTACGGCCTGCCCACGCGCCTGCCTAAAGGACTTGATTCCCAAAGGGTTATAGACGGCATGGGGCATGACAAAAAAGTTCTTTCCGGAAAGCGCAGGCTGATCGTTTACGGCAAAATCGGGCGCGCTTTAATATGCGAGAACCCGCCGGTTCGCAAAATATCCAAAGCGATAAGAAGTTAAGTATTAAAACTCAAATGTTTGAGGAGCAAATTCGAGAAATTGCCATAATGTGATATACTTCACCGTAAAAGGGAGTGAAAATTGAAAAGGATACCGCTCAGCTTTGCGGAGCAGCCGCGAAGATATGCCTTTACATGGCGTTTCAAACTGAGTCTTCTTTTTATCATTTTTGGAATAGCCGTAATAAGAAATTCAGGATGCACCTCATTCCTTAGCGGCTCCGCTGTTGATACGGAAGTAAAGGCGGCTCAGAATACCGCAAAAGTAAGTTCTAAACCGCTCTCTATCAGCCCGAATGCCATAGAACTTTATCCGCAATCCAATTTCAGCGCTATGCTGCGGGTGGAAGGCGGGCAGGCACCGTATGCGTTTTTTGTGAAGGGAAGCGATGCGTTTACGCTGGATATCGTAAGTCAAGACAGCGCAACCCTTAAACTTAAGGAAAACGCGAAGCCGCCCACCGTTAAAAACGCCCTGGTATATATCCTGGACGGCGGCGGCAATATGGCCTCGGCCGATATTCGCATTTCCAATGCGGAGCCGGTCGCCAGCCTAAGCGAAAAACCACAGCCCTAACCGTGTACTACGCGAAGGTGTTCCTTTCCCTGCGCGCCGGTATCCACAAGATCAACGGAAAGCACTTTGGAGATGCCCGGCTCCTGCATAGTAATGCCGTACAGCCTGTCTGCAAACGACATAGTCTTCTGGTTGTGGGTGATAACTAAGAACTGCGTCCTGTCCGCAAACTCGTCCAGCATTAACTTGAAGCGGCCGATGTTGGCATCGTCGAGCGGCGCGTCCACCTCGTCCAGAAGGCAAAAAGGCGAGGACTTCTCCATGAAGACCGAAAAGAGTATAGATACCGCCGTCATTGCCTTTTCACCGGCGCTAAGCAGGTTGATGTTCTGCCTGCGCTTTCCCGGAGGGCGGACGTAGATTTCCAGCCCGCTTTCCATGAGGTTGTCTTCGTTGGTTAGGAACATATCGGCCTCGCCGCCGTTGAAAAGTTTTTTAAAGACCCCTCGGAAATTCTCCCTTATTTTCACGAAAGTCTCTTCAAAGAGCTTGTGGGTGGTGCGGTCGATTTTTTCGATTGTCCTCCTGATGTCGTTTATCGATTCGACCAGATCGTCGCGCTGGGTGGTGAGGAACGTAAGGCGTTCCGACACCTGGCCGAAATCGTCTATTGCCGAGAGGTTGACGTCGCCCATTTTCGACAGCCTTTCCTTGAGGAACCCAAGGCGCTGGCGGCATTCTTCCATGTCAAGCCCCTCGGTATCGAAGGTCTCGATCCGCTCTTGCGATATGTCGTGTTCGTCGGTGCGCTCGATAAGGTTAGTGAGCCGCATGGAGGTTTCGCTGAATTGTATCTTTGCATTGTTGAGCAATTCCACAGTTTGCTCCAAAGAGGCGTTGGAGTTGTTAAGCTCGGCCTCCTTATTTTCCATCTCCGCGCGCGAAGCGCCCAGCAGTTCCGAAACCTTTGTAAGGTTTTGCGATATCGAATGGCGCTTCTCAAGGGTGTTGTGGATGTCTTCCTTAAGCCGCGTTGTTTCTTCTTCAAGCGATTTTTCCTTGCGGACGTTGGCTTCGATATCGTCTTTTATCGATTTGAGCCTGTCCGAAAGCTCGGAAAGGCTTTTTTCCATCCGTTCCTTTTCGGCGGAGGCCATCGACCTGTCGGCGTTAAGCGAGGCCAGTTCCAATTCGGCCGTCTGGGCCGCTTCTGCCAGGCCTTTCTGCCTGCTTTCCGCCTGTGCGCGTTTTTCGAATACGGCTTTTATTTCGGCGCCGAGCTTTTCCTTTCGCGCGGAAACCTCTTCCATTTCCTTTTTCATCGTTCCGATTTCGCCCAGGAGGCTTTCCTTTTCCACCTCAATCGTATCGATTTCCGCCTTGAACGTTTCGATGCGCGATTCGTGCCTGCCGATTTCGTCTTCGAGGGACTGAAGGTCTTTCCCTTCGTGGATTAGCAGGCGCTCGTCGTCTTTTATGAGGCCCTCTTTTTCTCCACGGGCGGTTTCGGTTTCCCCTAACCGCGCTGAAAGAGCGTCGAACTCAGCTTGAAGAGTGGAAACGGTTTTCTCATCTTCCGAGGCCGCGAAGGCAAGCTCCTCCATCGCCCTTTTGCGCTCCAGGATTCCACCCGCCGACTTTTCCAGCGATCCGCCGGAAACGACGCCCCAACGGTCTATAACGTCGCCGTGAGGAGTAACGCATGTAAACCGTTTCTCGCGGTGAAGCGTTACCGCCGCGTCGATATCATTTACCAGCACAACGTCCCGCAAAAGGCGCGCTACGAACGGCTTTATTTCGTCGTCGGCTTCTATCATGTCCGAGGCATATCCGATTACGCCGTCATGCGAACCGAGGTCTTCACGCTCCGGCTCGTTACCCATGTGCGTCCCGGTAATCAAAAACGTCGCGCGGCCGAGCTTTTCGCCTTTCAGGTGATTAAGGGCCGCCGTTGCGTCGCCGTAATCGTTTACGATTAGGGCCTGCAACCTTTCGCCCAGCACGAGTTCGATGGCCGCTTCAAAGTCCTGGTTTACCTTTATGCGGTCGAGGAGCGTTCCGCGCAGCTTTGCCGATATTCCCGCTTCGCCGTCTTCCATTTCCAGCAGGGAGCGCGTTCCGTCCTGGTAGCCTTCGTGCGAGCGTTCCACTTCCTTCAACGATTCGAGCCGGGCGCTTTTTTGCGCCATTTCCATCTTCGTTTCGGAAAGCTGGGTTTGTTTTGCGTCCCTTGCCGAAATCAGGTTTTTGCATTCATCGTTCAGCGCTTCGTATTCGGATTTGAGTTCGGCGTAACGCCTGTTGCGCGAGAGTAGTTCGTTTTCCATTTCCTCTTTGCGCGCGCGGATCTCCCGAAGGGCCGATATCGCTTCATCCTTTTCGGCGTTGATTTTTTCTTCCCTGCGTTGGAGCATTTCCACCCGCGTTTTGCACGAGGCAAGGCCGGTTTGAAGGCCCGACGCTTGGTTAAGCGCGTCGGCAAGCTCGCGCTCTCCGGATGCCGCGAGTGTGGCGGCCTGCTCGATTTCCGCCTGCCCGTTTTGCGCTTCCTTTTTTTTCAGTTCGACTTCGCGTCTCTTTCCCTCGATTTCCACATGGATGTCTTCCAGTTCCCCGCCCTTTTCCACAAGGGCAGCTTGTGTTTCCTCCAGGCGGCCGTCGAGGGTTTTTACTTCGTTCGACAGCTTTTCTACGTTTAAAAGAGCCTCATCGTTCTGTACGGCAAAGAGCTTTATTTTGCCCTCGTTCCGTTCCACAAGGCTTTCGAGGCGGTAGCTCTCTTCCTTTTGCTGTGAGAGTTTTTCGGACAAGTCGTTTATCGACGTCTGCAAACTGAAAAGGTGGTTCTGCCTTGCGGATATATCGGTTTTAAAGGATGTCCGCACCTCTTCGAGGCGCTCCAGCTCGGCGGTGAGGGTAGATTCCGAGGATTTGAGCTCCTTCCACTCATCGGCCGATACGGCCAGCATCTGCTGGATGAACTCCGCCTCGTATTTCCTGTACCTCTCGGCCTTTGAGGCCTGCCGCTTTAATGAATTTTTTTGCCGTTCCAACTCGCTTATTATGTCGTTTACCCTTTCGAGGTTCAGGCGGGAACCTTCCAGTTTGTTGTTGGCCACATGGCGGCGGTTTTTGTATTTCATTATGCCGGCGGCTTCCTCGATTATGAACCTGCGGTTTTCCGGCTTGCTGGTAACGATCCTTTGCACCTGGTCCTGCTCGATTATCGAAAAGGCGCGCGTCGAGATTCCGGTATCGAGAAAGACGTCCACGATGTCTTTTAGCCTGCACAGCGTCCTGTTTATCATGTATTCGCTTTCGCCGCTTCGGTAAAGACGCCTTGACACGGTTACCTCGTCGAACTCGGCCAGTTCCGGCTTCGAGATGATTCCCGCCACGTTGGAGATGGTGATGGCTACCTCGGCCATTCCGCTGGGCTTTCGCGACGCGGAACCGCTGAAGATGAAGTCCTCCATTTTTGCGCCGCGAAGGAATTTCGGACGCTGCTCGCCCAAAACCCACCTGATTGCGTCGCTTATATTACTCTTTCCGCAACCGTTGGGGCCCACAATGGCCGTGATGCCTTCACCGAATGTTATGGAGGTGTGGTCTACAAACGATTTGAATCCGGTCATTTCGATCTTCTTGAAGTACACTTTGTCCCCTTATTAATGTTCCTATAGTTTCTAGCATACTGACGAAAGCAAGTAAAGCAAAAATAATCAATATGTTGGGTCACCGATTGAGAATGGGGCCGCATATTGGGGTAGTATATTGAAATATAAGGACATATGTTTATGTGAAATGACTGTAACCTACATTGGTTATATTCATCTCCTTGCCATTCTTATCCAACACTATCAGTCCTTTGGATGTGATTTCCCCAATACGGGTGATTTCCTTTTCAATGGGCGAAAGTCTTTTCAGGTTACTTTTCGGCACCGTGAATAATAGCTCGTAATCTTCGCCGAAGCCTATCATGCCCGCAGTTGGCTTCTTTTTGATAAGGGCTCGGTCAATTGGCAAAAGTTTCCATTCGACTTGCGCCCCGACGCGGCTTGCATTCAGCAAGTGGCCGAGGTCCTGGAAAATTCCGTCGCTTATGTCTATGCATGATGAGGCGATATTTTTTTG
>JAZFVB010000051.1:0-12655 GCA_036447515.1 Nitrospinota bacterium | reverse complement strand
CAGCAACACAAGGCCCCTTTCGAACGGGCCGCATCGGGAACCGACAAGCGTAATTTCATTTATCACCAGCTGATTGTAGTCTATACGCGAAGGCTTTGCCACGGTTGTCTTAAGTACAATGTATCCGCGCGGCTTTGTATGCGACAGGGCGATGCCTATTCCCTCCGGCCTGCCGGTTGCCTCAACCACAACGTCGTAGAGGTTGCCGTCTTTCATAACGCCGGTCTCGATAGTCGTTATCCGCGTTTGGTCGAGAATCGCCAGCTTTTCGGGATACTTTCCGGCAACGGTGACGTGCGCGTCAATGATGCTTAGCGCCTGCGCGATCAAAAGCCCCAGCTTGCCGTCGCCAAGCACCAGAACGTCCTTTCCCCTTACGATCACCTGCTCGGCTATGCGGTACGCCGCTGAAAGCGGTTCCACGAAAACGGCTTGTTCGTCGTCGATATCGTCCGGCACGTGGTGGAGGTTTTCCACCGGCAACGTAAGATATTCGGCAAAAGCGCCGTTCCTGCCTTTAATGCCCAGCACGGTCCTTTCGGGGCAGTGGTTCCGTTCGCCGCTACGGCAAAAGCCGCACGAGCCGCACCCGCAGTTGATCTCGCCTACAACCCGCGTACCTGCTATAAAAGTATTGGGCGAAGCATCGGGCGCCTTTTCGACAACGCCCGCGAACTCGTGGCCGGGTATTCCGGTAAAATCCATGTAACCTTTGGCTATCTCGATGTCGGTGCGGCAGATGCCGGCCTTTGTAACCCTGATAAGCGCCTCGCCTTCCGCAGGCACGGGCTGGGGCAGATCATCCCTGTATTCGAGCTTTTTGTCAAAGAAAAGCCCTTTCAAAGTTCGTACACCCGGAATTTGTTTTCCTCTATGTCCCTTAGCGCGGCCTTATACGCTTCGCGGGAGCCGATGTCCGCCCAGTAGCCCCCGTAGTCGAAAGTAAATACCGGCGCGCCCGACTCCACCAGTTTGGGATAAACCTCGGTGGAAATGTCCACGGGCCTGCCCGAAGGTATGTGAGTAAATATCTCCGGTGAAAAAATCTGCAGTCCGGTGAACATCTTTATCAGGCGTTTCGATTTTTTCCTGGGAAAATCCGGCGCAAAGTGCGCAAGGAAACGCAGCAACCTGCCGTCCGAACCGACTTCGAGCGTGCCGAACTTTTCGGGTTCCGGATTATCGCGTACAACAAGGGTTGCAAGGGCGTTTTTCGAGCGGTGGAATTCCACGGCCTCCTTGAGGTCGAGATCCAAAAGGGTGTCGCTGTTGAGCACAACGAACTCCGAGCCGGCAATGAACCGTTCCGCGCCTTTTATCCCGCCTGCGGTTCCCATAATTTCCTTTTCTTCAATAAAGTGAAGAACGACGTCGCTTTTTTCAATTGAGTCGATTTCGTCTTTTATCATTTGCGCAAGATGGTGCGCGTTTACCGCGATTTCCCTTAGCCCGTTTTTCGCCAGATAACCGATTGCGTTTCGCAGCATGTTGGTTGACCCGATTGCGAAAAGGGGTTTTGGCTTTTTGAGCGTTTCCGGCCGCAACCTTTCTCCAAGTCCCGCGGCGAGTATCATTCCTTTCATGATGAATTAGCTTTATAACATATAACCGAGGAAGAAAGTCCCGAAGCGATGGATTTTATTGGCGCAGTACAAAGAATCCCGGTTTTCTCTTGACAGGCGCATAAATCTGTATATGATGATCATATACAAATGGATGATCTAATCAGTTTAGAAACCATTGACGGCTTCGACTGGGACGATGGCAATAAAGGGAAAAATGAAAGGCATGGAGTTTTTGACATGGAATGCGAGCAGGTATTTTTCAACGAGGCGTTAATCTATCCTGACCTTGGACATTCGCACAGTGAGAACAGATACCATGCTCTTGGCCGCACAATTTCTGACCGATTCTTGCATATCACTTTTACAGTCAGGAAAAATAAGATAAGAGTTATTTCAGCCCGTAAAATGACGCCCAAAGAAAGAAGGAAGTATCACGTTGGTTGAAATGTATTTAATATTTAAAAGGATTTGGTTATGCCTGGTAAAAAGTTAAAAAGAACGCCGAAGTTTAAAAATGAAGAGGAAGAGCGCAAATTCTGGTCTAAACATGATTCAACTGAGTATATAGACTGGACAAAGGCTAAAAAAGTAATTTTCCCTAATTTAAAGCCATCAACAAAAACTATTTCTATCAGATTGCCGGAGCATTTATTGAATGAATTAAAACTTTTGGCTAACAAAAAAGATATGCCTTATCAATCCTTAATTAAGTCTTTATTGTCGGATAAAGTTGAAGAGGCATTGCATACTAAATAAGATTTTCCAGAGGCGGCTACTCTACGGGCTTAGCTAATGAGCCACTGGATTGTATTGGCGTATAGTTGAAATCATCAAATGGGTTGCGGGTATGCCAGTTACCCAGGCGATTATTGTTGCCACGCTGGTAAAACTGCTTTGACCCCGATTCCGAGATTGAAAATATGGTAAAGAATGAAATCTTTTTACAATTAACAACTTATGTATAAGAATATGCGTACGGAAATGTTTGGTAGCCGCAGGCGTCTCGCCTGCGGTGTGAAAGCGTGGACGCTTGCACCTACCGGCGGAGAAGTTCTTTTTTCAGAAGCCAACTTCGGAATCGGCCTTAATTGCAAGACAGAGCCGGAACGGGTAGGATAACCCAAAGTTTGGCCTCCTGAAAGGAAGTTTTAATAATGGGCTCCGATAAACAAAACGCCGTGGGCGAACGCATAACACCGACATCCGTAAAGGTCGAACTGCTTGCCGTAACGCCCGACGCCGAACGGTTGATAGAAGAGGCCGGGCGCACCTGCTACCTGTCGTTCGACAAGATGGACGACGAATCGGCCAAAAAGTTCATAAAGATGATCGTCAAAAGCGGGCACCACTCGGTTCTGGAGCACGCATCGGCCACTTTTCGGATAAGCGGCGGTTCGCGCAGTTTTACCCACCAGATGGTGCGCCACAGGCTGGCTTCGTTTTCGCAGCAATCCCAAAGATACGTAAAGGAAGACGACTTCAAGGTAATAGTCCCGCCCTCCATACGGGAAAACAGCGGGGCGCTGGAGGTATTCAACGACCTCATCGAGCACAGCCGCCGCGCATACGAGACGCTGAAAGGCATGGACATCAGGAAGGAAGACGCCCGCTTTGTTTTGCCAAACGCCGTGGAAAGCGAGATAGTGGTGTCGGCCAATTTCCGCGAGTGGCGGCTGATCATATCGCTTCGCCGGGAAAAGAAGGCCCAGTGGGAAATACGCGCCATATGCGAAGAGATACTCAAACAGCTTGTCGCCCGCGCGCCCACGGTCTTTGAAGACCTATTGTAAGCGTATTATACAGTTCTATTTTAAATCCTTAATGGTTTTACCATGCGGCAGGTTTGACCGCATATAATTCTAACGTTCTGGAATTTTTTTCCCGGCCTACCCCAAGCCCCCCCATTACTTATAAGCCCATATAAATAAATATGTTATGTGATATTTCATGCCTTCATACGGTAAATATGATGGTATTGAAAAGTACGGGTAGTTGCATTTTCCCATGATTTATGATTAAATATTTATAACTGAATACGGAGGTTTCTTTAGATGGCCGAACGGAAAGACGCGGCGCACGAAAAGGGTTTTACCCTTATCGAGCTGATCATGATTATCGTCTTGGTGGGCGTCGTCTTTCCGGCAATCCTCGCGCCGTTCATGCAGTCCGCAAGGCAGACGGCGACGCCGGCCAACATTTCATCTCTCACCATGGTCGCAAGGGGCAACATGGAAATTGTGATGGACGATTTGTGCGATACAACTGGCGCACCCCCAACTCTAAACTGGCCGGCGGCTTCATATGTAAAAAACATTCCCGCCGATACGACGGCAAATATTAACAACGTCTCTTACACTACAAGCGCCGGTAACCTTAACTTTACGACAACAATAAACGGACAGTTCTACCCGTCGGATCTCTCCGCGCCCCTTGCCGACCCTCCGAGCAATGACGGCTATCTAGTAATAAGCCTTACAACCACGATAAACGGCACAAGCGATTCCGTGACATTGCAGTCGGTGAAGTCAAAGTCTTATACATCCGGCAAGTGCTCTTGATCAGGAAATATCGTGGAACAGCCCCTGTTGCGAGCGGAGGCGAAGGCTGATGTTTCTTGCCAGCCCCTTCAGAAGTTTTGTGCCCACTTCCGGCTGCTCCTTGAGGGTGGTTTCGAACCTTGATTTCGTAAGAACCAGTATTTCGCAGTCCGTCGCGGCGCGGACCGAAGCGGAGCGCTCGAATTCATCTATCAGTGCCATTTCTCCAATCGACGCCCCCGGCCCATAGCTTGCGATTATCTTTTGCGACTTGCTTGAGCTTTCCATTATTATCTCCACCAGGCCTTCGACAACAAAAAAGAGGTAATCGCCTACGTCTCCTTCCCTGAAAAGAAAGGCGCCCTCATCGATATGCTGAAGGCTAAGGTTCCTTGCGAACCTTTTCACTTCCTCTAACGTAAACTCGTCGAAAAACGGCAGATCCCGGATTATGTTTATAATGTGGTCTTTGGCATGTTCCATCACTACCTACCTCCCTTTCAGTTAACCATAAGCTGGAAAATCCTGTGCCTGCCGGAAATTCCCTTAAGGTCGAAGAACCCCACCTTACGGCTTTTGAATTCGTTTAATTTTTCCGCTTCCTGATAAACCTGCTCCGTAATCAATATGCGGTTCACCAGAGGCAGTTCCTCCGGTTTCATTCCGCCATCGTCCGGGATTATGTCTTTGCCCTTGACGCCCTCTATGCGGAAAGTCATGTTTACGGCGGTTCCAAGCCGGTCCCCTTTGTTATCCACGCGCGTCTCCCCGATGTTAACGGCCAGTCGCAGGTCTATCTTTTCTTCGGGAGGCGCCTTCTTGTTGCTCTTGTCAATGGCCTTAAGGATGTCCTGCGCAAAGAGAAGGGCGTTCTTAACGCCGCTGAACGTCATCAGGTAGCCGTCGCCTGTGCTTTTTGTAAACCTCACCCTGTGTCTTGTTGCCAGCGGCTTCGTTTCCTCTATAAGCCTGTTGGTAAGCTTGAAGATGAATTCGTCTCCGAACTTCGCGCCGATTTCCGTGGAGTTGGCAAGGTCCAGCACCAGGATGGCTTCCGATAGTATCTTCGTATCGCTCGGAACCACCGCGCTGAAAACGGTGCTTCCGCCCGTCCATTTTTCGCGCTCCTGCTCGGCTATTATCTGGTTGGCCTTTACGGCGCGGCCCGTTATCTTTTTTATTATTTCCAGGGCGGTATCCCTTATTTCGGGGTCGCTGTCCTTTACGCAGGCTTTTATAAGCGGAAGGGATTCTTTTGAGCGCAGTTTGCCCAGTCCTTTCAGGGCCGAAAGACGCAAGCTGCGTTCCTGATCGTCAAGCATTTCGCCGAGGTAGACCGTGGCCCTATTCCCGCCTATCTGCGCCAATGCGGTGGGCACCGCCCAGCGCACGTCCTGATCGCCCATGAGCTCAAGTATCGGATCAAGCGCGCGCTCGTCCGCCAATTTCCCAAGGGCCTGAATGGCTTTTTCACGCACCCACCAGTCGGAATCTTTCAGCCTTTTGATAAGCGCATCGAAGGCCGGCGGATATTTAACCCTGTTGAAAAATTCAACCGCCGCGCGCCTCGTGTTTTCCTCCGGCGACGAGCAAAGTTCGAGCACTTTTTGGTTTATATCCATTCCCGACAGGTCAGAAAGGGCGTCCGTCGCTATCTCTCTCACCCACCAATCGTTGTCCTTCAGGCACTTGATAAGCATTTCGGCGGTGGACGGATCTCTAATCTTATCCAGAATCTCGGCGCCCGACCTGCGGACGTTTACGTCGGCTTCCCTCATTAACTCTATAAGCTTCGGCACAATATTGGCGTCGGCGGTCTTTTCCATTGCTTCCACAACCATCTGCCGCACTATCATGTCGTCGTCGACCAGATGCGGCAGGATTCTATAGGCCGCCTTGGCATTGCCTATCTCGCCCAGTGTCTGAATAAGCGTTATCTTTATCTTGGGGTCCTTTTCTATTTCAAGCTGTTCCAGAAGGGGATCGACGCTTGCGGGGTCCTTTATTTTGGAAAGCGCCTCCACAACGCGTTTCCTAACCCACCAGTCGGGGGATTTTACCAGCCCCAGCATGTGGGAAGCGGCGGCGGAACCGCCTATTTCGGCCAGTATGTTAAGTCCTACTTTTACCACTTCCCTGTCGCTTTCGTGGATCATCGGGACTATTTTGTCCATAATGGCGGGCGATCCCAGGCGGGATATCAATTGCGCCAATCCGCGTCTTTGCTGGGAGGTGGATTTCTTTAAACTATCGATCAAAGCCTGCAGGACGGTTACGCCGCCTCTGTTAAAGATAATTTCCCGCGCCATGTTGCGAATAGGTTCCTTTGGATTCCCTAAAAGCTCTATGAAAAGCTCCAGGTATTGCCTGTCAAAAAACGTGTTTAGGTATTTCTCCATATCGGCAAAGAGAATTTTGTTGCCTGTGAAGGCTTCTATCAGCGCCTCAAGGCCTTCGGGACCGAAAGTGCGGAGGGTGCGAATAAACGAAGAGTTATCCTCCCCTTGCAGGGAAATTATCTGCGTTATTAGTTTGCGTATCTTAAAAGATTCAAACATAAGGCTTTAAATAAACAATTTCATCTTAATAAACCTGTAATATCGTATTCCACTAAAGTAAATACTTGCTCCTCCTATTAAACACTTGATTTTACCATAAAATAATTTCATATAATAAGAAAGTCAATTAGGGAAAAGGCAGCCAGAATGCCTTTCCTTTTAACGCCTTCCGCCTTGCTTTCACAAAAAAAAATCGCAAGGCTCAATTTAATATCCCCTATGCCGCTGATATATGATAATTTGTAAATGCTGGAATTAGCCAAAGGAGGTTGAAATGTTTTCGTCATTTGTTATCGCTCTTATTTTCATTGTTGCGCTGCTTGCAAGTTCAATCAAGATTATTTTCGAATACGAACGCGGTGTGGTTTTTTTCCTCGGATCGTACTTCACGACTTTCCAAAAGGGCGTAAAGATCGTTATTCCAATAATAATGACGATGAGGCGCGTCGATATGCGAATCATCGCAATGGACGTGCCCCCGCAGGACATAATCACGAAGGACAACGTTTCGATAAAAGTGAACGCGGTCGTAATGTACAGGGTGATGGAGGCGGATTCCGCCATCATTAAGGTCGCCGACTATCACTACAATACCGTGCAGATGTCGCAGACAACGCTAAGGGAGATTCTGGGCCAATCCGAGCTGGACGAAGTGCTGGCGGAACAGGAAAAACTTAACGCATGGATTCAGGAAAAGCTGGACAAGAGAACCGACCCGTGGGGGATCAAGGTAACCTCCGTTGCCATAAAGCACGTCGATCTTCCACAGGAAATGCAGCGCGCAATGGCAAAACAGGCCGAAGCCGAAAGAGAAAGGCGGGCAAAGATAATTGACGCCATGGGCGAACACCAGGCCGCGGAAAAACTTTTGATGGCCGCCCAAAAGATGGGCCAGCACCCCATATCGATCCAGCTGCGCTACCTGCAGACATTGAGGGAAATCGCCTCCGAGAACAACAGCGTTACCATCTTCCCACTGCCCATCGACCTCATAAAAGGATTCATGGAACACATCGCCCCATCGGACAAGAAGCACGATTGATAAAAAGCGGACTTAAGGGCCTCGTAAACAAAACGCTGGCCCCTTTTCTCGGTTTTTGGTGGATATTCATTACCTGCTTCACCCTTCGCGTGCGGATACACGGCGCGGATATCGGAAAATTTGCCGGAAAGAATCCCGTAATCCTGGCATTCTGGCACAGCCGCATTTTTTATATGCCGTACCATTTCAGGTTTCAGGGCAAATGGCGGATACTCGTTTCGCCCAGTTCGGACGGCGACATCATAAACGGCATACTGCGCCTTTTCGGATTCAAGACAATCAGGGGATCGTCGTTCAAGCACGGTAAACGCGCGCTGATAACGCTTGCAAAAAAAGTGAGGAAGGGCGCCAGCGCCGCCATGATTGCCGACGGGTCGCGCGGCCCGGCATTGAAAGCCCAGAACGGATCGATTTACCTTGCAAAACTTACGGGAAAAAAGATCGTGCCCATGGCCTTCGGCGCAAAAAACGCAAAGAATTTCAATAGCTGGGACAAAACGCTGATTCCGCTCCCCTTTTCGAAAGTAAAGATGGTTTTCGGAAAACCGATAACGGTGGAAAACGATGCGGACGACGAGGGAATAGAAAAAAAACGCAAAGAGCTTGAATACGAGCTTAACCGGATAACCGATATTGCCGACGCCTTTTAATGTTCTAATTTTATGATTTTTTCTTGACATTTTGCGGGGTGGGGGAATAGACTTTCTCTAGGTTATAGAATTCTTGAGAGGATGATTTTATGTACCGCAAGGCATTCTTTTCATTTTTTCTGGTTTTAAGCGTTTTTGTTTTCGCCATGTGCGGCGGAGGTCCTGGGGTGGCGGCGGAGTTCCCGGGGGTATTGGAGATACTGGCGACGGAGGTGCCGGGGGTACTGGAGGCGGGGGCGATGGTGGCTCTGTTGTCGCCCGAAAAGTTCCCGACACAGGCCAGACGACCTCCTATACAGACACCTTCGGCGAGGACTCGGATTACAGCATAAATCCCCCTTCCTACACCGACAACGGCGACGGGACGATAACCGATAACGTAACCGGCCTGATGTGGCAAAAGTGCCTCGTGGGCAGGAATGAGGATACTACCTGTAGCGGTACCACCACAGAATATAACTGGTATGAGGCATCCGGGACGGCCGAGGCCACCTATAACCCAGGGGGCGCCACCAACGTGTGCGGTTCAGAGACCACCGGCAATTATACGGACTGGAGACTGCCGGATCTGAAAGAACGTGAGTCCATCGCAAATTATCAAAATATATCTGGCGGAACCATAAACAACACCTATTTTCCGAGCCCCGCCGGCACGAACTGGTCGTCCACTGCTTACGCCTACAATTCATCCTCCGCGTGGTTCGTGAACTCAGGCATAGGCTTTGTCGGCGCCTACGATAAGACCCAATCCTTCATTTACAGCGTGCGTTGTGTGCGAGGCGAACAGGCAGGGCAAAGCTTTACCGACAACGGCGACGGCACGGTAACGGACAACGTGACCACGCTCATGTGGCAACAGGAAGACGACGATACACTCCATACTTGGGAGGAAGCTATTACTTATTGCGAGGGGCTTTCCTTTGCCAGCTATACCAATTGGCGATTGCCAAATATAAAGGAATTAAGGTCTATCGTTGATGATACAGTGAGTAATCCCTCAATAGACGAAATTAAATTCCCGAATACGAATTCGTCTTTCTACTGGTCTGCTACTACTTACTCAAACTTCTTTACATCCTCGGCATGGGTCGCGTATTTTGACTTTAGTTTTACCGGTTACAGCAGCAAGTCGAGCAGCCACTACGTCCGGTGCGTTCGTTAAGGGCAGTGAGCTTGAAAATCCTCCCCTTTCCAAGGGGAGGTGCTCCGAAGGAGCGGAGGGGTTGGTAGCGCAGGCGCCCTCGCCTGAGTTCATATAATTTGTTTAGTGGGGCGGACAATCGTGTCTGCCGTTTGCCCGAAGGGCAAATTAATTGGCGCCCTATGGCCGCCCGACGGGCAGGATTGCCCGTCCCACTATTTTTTAAAACATGTTACTTCTCATCCCCGGCGAAGTCTCTTGCAAAAGACTCCGACGGGGGCTAATAAATAGTCGTCCCTTTCCGCCGGATAATAAAAGTTCCCGATGGAAAACCATACGGCTCTTCCGTTAGAATAGCTCCATAGATATATTTCGACACTTTGGGAAAATAGGGGGCTTAACGGAGATATCTCAATGGCGCCAAAAGTCACGATGCCAAGGGAAATGAACGCGGATTTCGACCTTGAGCCGCTGGCGGGCGATGCGTCGCAACGCTCGTATTTCAGGCTAAGGTTCAAAGGCGAAAACGCTATTCCCAAAACGCTCGTGCTAATGAAGGCAGCCGCCCCGTTCGACGCGGAAAATGACGATTTTCTTAAACTCCATTCATTTCTGTATAAATGTATGGTGCCTGTGCCGGAAATATTTTTCGTAAAGCCGGAACGTGGAATGATATATCTCGAAGACCTCGGCGACACGCTCCTTTCCGACGCGTGCGAACGGCTTGACGAGGGAGGTATCTTCGAGCACTACCGCAAAGCGCTCGATATCCTCTTGTCGATACAGCTCGAAGGTTCCCGCGCCCTGAAAAAAGACGACGCCAACCCGGCCCTTTCCCGCAGGTTCGACACCGGCAAATACATGGAGGAGCTGGACTTCACGACAAGGCACTTCATCAAAGGCCATCTGAAAAAGGAACTCTCCCAAAAGGACGAAAAAAGGCTGAACGCCCTTTACATGAACATCGTTAAGCCCATTGAGAACGAACCGCTTTTCCTCTCGCACCGGGATTACCACTCGCGCAACATAATGGTTAAGGACGGAAAGCTTTTCGTAATAGATTTTCAGGACGCCCGCATGGGCCCCCTTCAGTACGATCTGGCCTCGCTTCTATTCGATTCGTATCTGGAGCTGGAAGAAAAAATGCGGTATGCGCTTTTGGGATATTATACAAAAAGGCTGGGTTCCGCCTCCGCCCCCATTTCCACCTCTACCTCAATGGACGGCAAAAAAGACGGGGAATTCATAAGTATGCTTTACCGAGTAAGTTTGCAAAGGAACCTTAAAGCTCTGGGCACATTCGGATACCAGGCCTCGGCAAAAAATAACGATTTTTACCTGCAATTCGTCCAAAGGACGATAAACTATATCAGGCAAAACATAATGCGCTTTGGCGAATTCAATAAAGACGCGAAATGGATAGTTTCGCTGCTGGAACCTTAATGGAATGGACGTAGATGGCAAAGATTAAAATATCCCGTTTAGGGCTTGCCGCTAAACTGAAAAGCCCCCTTGCGGCCAAGGCAATTGAAAAAGTATCCGCGTGGGGCAAAAAGCGCGGCGTCGAAATACTCATTGAGAGAGAAACCGCAAAGCTGACGGGTGTAAAAGGGGTGGACAGGGAAAGCTTTGCCGGGTCCGTGGACGCGCTTGTAGTCCTGGGGGGCGACGGCACCTTACTGGCCGCGGCGCGGACGGCAAACTCCGATTCGATACCGTTGCTGGGGGTCAACCTGGGAAGCCTGGGATATATGACGGAAGTGGCGTACGAGGAAATCGAAAAAGCGCTGGAAAATATCCGCAATGGTAATTTCTCGATTGAAAACAGGATGATGCTGAACCTCACTATAGGAAACGACGAATCCTCAAAGTCAGAAACGGCCCTCAATGACGTGGTCATAAGCCACAAGTCGATGGCAAGGATAATAGAGCTTTCCCTTTCGATAAACGGGCAGGACGTAACACACTATAAAACCGACGGGCTGATAATTTCGACGCCCACCGGTTCCACTGCGTATGCGCTCAGCGCCGGCGGGCCGATACTCCACCCGACCCTTGAGGCTATTGTAATATGCCCGATCTGCCCGCACACACTTACACACAGACCCCTTGTGGTTCCAAACAGCTCCGTGATAGATGTTAAAATACTCAGGCAGCGGGATGATGTAAACGCATCCGTGGACGGACAGGTGATATTCGATGTTAAGGAAGGCGACCGGCTTGTCGTAACACGGTCGGAAAAGGTTACTAGGCTGATCAGAATGCCCGACCGAACGCATTTTGATGTTCTAAGAAGTAAACTGGGATGGGGGGAATCGTAAGAAAGCGATGGGTAAATAAGATGGAATCTTTAAAAGCAAAAAATGTGGCCCGCAAGGTACTTCCGTTTCTTACGAAAAAGGAACTACCGGTAACCCCAAACAACTACAGGATATGGTTCGAGTATTTCATGGGCGAAAACGAGGAGATTAAAACACACCTCGACGAGCTGCTGGAAAGCGACACCAAATTTACGCCGGAGCTGAACGACCAACTGTATGAAAAGTTTTTCGTGCGGGACTTCGAGAAGGAATCGAGCGAAAGAACCCTAAAGGAAATAGATGTCGCCGAAGATACGAGCGCCAAGGCGAGCGACCTTATTATGAGCACCATAAAAGATCTACTTGAAAGTTCGGAAATCACCTCCGAGTACGGCCAAAAACTGAAGTCCTATACGCAAGACGTGGGTATGGCCCAAAAGATCGAAGACGTCAAGAACCTTCTGACTTCGATGGTCAGGGACACCCACGAGGCGGAGCATACGAATGTAAAGATTCAAAAGAAGCTTAAAAATAGCTCCGTAGAACTCAAAAAGATAAACCTCGATCTGACCGTGGCCCGGAAAGAGGCGCGCACAGACAAACTTACCGGGCTGTACAACAGGCGCATGTTCGACGAACTGTTAAAAAACCATATCGAACTCATGGAAAATGAAAAAAAAGACTGCTCTATAATAATGCTCGATATCGACTTCTTTAAAAAGTTTAACGACTTATACGGGCACCCCGTGGGCGATAAGCTCCTTAAAGCCGTCTCCGAGGAAATCGTGGAAAAAGTTTCCGACAATGGCCTCATCTGCCGTTATGGCGGCGAAGAGTTCATCGTTCTATGCCCGGACATTGA
>JAZFVB010000050.1:0-3195 GCA_036447515.1 Nitrospinota bacterium | reverse complement strand
CCGCAGCGGAGATAGTTGAACTGCTCGGATACCCCACCGACCCGCAGGTGGAGCGAAAAATCATCATGCGCCAATACGAACTTCCGGAAAGCTTCCCGCCTGCCGTCGAAAACGCGGCAAGGAAAATAAAGGAACCGGCTGTAAAAGATATTAAGCAAAGACGCGACCTTCGTAAAGAATGGATCGTAACGATAGACGGCGAAACGGCAAAAGATTTCGACGATGCGGTTTCGATTGAAAAACTCCCGAACGGCTATAAACTCGGCGTACACATCGCCGACGTTTCGAATTACGTAAGGCCGGGCGCCACGCTGGACAAGGCCGCATACGCGCGCGGCACGTCGACTTACTTCCCCGGTTCCGTAATACCGATGCTGCCGTTCAACCTTTCGGACGACGTCTGCTCGCTGCGCCCGCAAAGGGACAGGCTGACGCTTTCGGTCTTCATCCGCTTCGACAACGGCGGAACCGTGAAGGGTTACGAGTTTACGCCGTCGGTAATCAACAGCCGCCACAGGATGACTTACACAGAGGTTGCGGCAATCATGGAAAACCCGAAACGCGAAAAGGACAAGGGGAAGGCAAAAAACCTTGCCGCAATGAAAGAGCTTTTCAAAAAACTTAACGCAAGGCGGATAGCCGAAGGCAGTATCGACTTTGATTTGCCGGAACCTGAGTTCGTCCTGAATATGCGCGGCGAACCGGAAAATATTATAAAGGCCCAGCGCAACGACGCGCACCGTTTGATAGAAGAGTTCATGCTGGCGGCCAACCGGTGCGCGGCAGATTTTCTGGGGAAGGGCGATTCGCTTTACCGCGTACACCCGGAACCGGACAAGCAATCGATGGACGACTTCTTCGATTTCGCAAAGCGGCTCGGGCACATGGCGGCCAAACGGAAAAACATCCACACGCGCCTGCAGGAAATACTTACCGACGCCCGAGACAAACCCGATGAAAAACTTTTAAACTTCCTGATGCTTCGCGCCATGCAGCAGGCAAGTTACAGCCCGAACAACATAGGGCATTTCGGGCTGGCCTTTAAGCGCTACACGCACTTCACGTCGCCCATAAGGCGTTATCCCGACCTGGTGGTGCACCGACTGATAAAGGCGCGGCTGTTGAAAAAGGAGGGCGGCCTCGACCACGAAGGGCTCCTTGAAATCGGCAGGCACTGCTCGGAAAGGGAACGCATTTCCGAAAGAGCCGAACGCGACGTGATAGACGCCCTTAAAGTGCGGTTCGTCGCCGACCGCGAAGGCGAGGAGTTCGACGGCATCATAAGCGGCGTTACGGCATTCGGCATATTCGTGGAACTCGGCGAGATTTTCGCCGAGGGATTGATGCGCCTTACCGATTTACACGACGACTATTACGTTTTCAACGAAAGGGAACACTCGCTCGTCGGCAGAAGGCTGGGGAAAATATTCCGGCTGGGATCGCCTATCCGCGTCCGCATAAAGAACGTCGATTTATTAAAGCGCGAGGTAAACCTTGAACCCGTTACGGCAAAAAAAGGCGGGGACAAAAGCGCGGCCAAAAGCGCAGGCAAACGATTTGGCAAAAAGAAAATCCCGCGCAGGCGGAGAAAGAGGCGGTAGGGAATTAGCCGTTAATTTAATACGGAGACGCCGCCAGCTTACAGGCAGTTGGTAAGGATAGCCGTAATATTTTCTTCCGTAAGGTCGTCGTACTTCGCCATTTGCGCCATCGGCAAAACGTTTTCAACTATCGCGGGGATGTCCTTTTCGCCTATGCCAAGCTGCCCAAGGGTTACCGGCGCGCCTATCGATGAAAGCCATTTTTTCATCGTGCCGATTCCTTCGTCCGCATCATCGACATTCCAAATCCGTTTTGCAAACTGCAAAAATTTCCCGGGGTCGCGTTTTTTAAAATAGGCCATCCATGCCGGCATGACGACGGAAAGCCCCGCTCCGTGCGCCGAGTCGAAAAGCGCGCTTAAGCCGTGCGCAATGAAATGGTTTTCGAACCTCGCTTTCCCCCTGCCCGCCGGAGGGATTCCGCCCAACGCGACGGAAGACAGCCACAGCATCTGGGCGCGCGCCGTGTAGTCGATGGGATTTTTCATCAGGCGCCGGGATGTTTCCATCAGGGCGAGAATCAGCCCTTCCGCCAGCCTGTCCTGTACCGGCGCGTCGGCCTCTTCGCCGTTGAAGTACGCTTCTATCAAGTGACTGAAGATATCCGCAATGCCGTAGGCCGTGTGGTTTGCCGGAACGGTGGCCGTAAGAACGGGATCGAGTATCGAAACTTTCGGGAAACACGCGGGAATGTAATTGGCGAACTTTTCGTTCGTCTCTTCGTTGGTCACTACCAGGTTGCCGTTCATCTCCGAGCCGGTTGCCGCAAGTGTCGGAACGGTTATTACCGGCAACGCTTTATCGGGCTTTACGCCTTTCGAGAAAAAATCCCACACGTCACCGTCGTACAACGCACCGGCGGCGATTGCCTTCGCCTCGTCCATCGTGCTTCCGCCACCGACCGCAAGGACGACGTTAATGGAGCCGGACTTTGCTTTTTTCACGCCGTCGCGCGTATGACTTAGTACGGGATTGGGCTTTACGCCGCCGTGTTCGATTACCTCGACGTTTTGCGCCTTGAGGCTTTCGACCACCCTGCCGTGAAGGCCGCTCTTTTTGATGCTTTCCTTGCCATAAAGAAAAAGGCATTTTGCGCCATGCTCTTTAACGACCTCCCCTACCTGCGCAACCTTGTCCTTGCCGAAAATTATTTTTACCGGATTAAAATGTACGAAGTCCTGCATTATTTATCTAAATACTAAATTTCAACTCTAAACATCCCAGAAGGGTCTTCATGAAAATCACTAAGATCAGAATCAAGTTCTTCCTTTTTGATTATTTTATTTTCTATAATCTCGCTAATGAAAGCCTTAAATTTTTCAGCAAATTCTTCATTAATTGTTACTTTCTTCTGATCCTCAAAATATTCTATAAGCTTTAGATCTAGCATAGTTTCTAACATTTCATATTCAGTAGATTTGCGTAACGCACGGTCGATAAATTTTTTCCGCTCTTCAGGGCTAATTTTAGTTTTTCTAGTTTCATCCTCGAGAGCTTTTGATGCTGCAATTAACAACTTTACTTTTATTACTTTCTCAAGGGTGCCTTTATGGCTATTAAGAGCTCTAAACAGTAATTTAATTGTATATGGTGA
>JAZFVB010000049.1:0-4987 GCA_036447515.1 Nitrospinota bacterium | reverse complement strand
ATCTTTTATCTCCGTCGCGTGCCCCAGTATGCATTTATCGCCCACTATAATGTTCCCGCGCAGGTAGGCGCCCTGCCGTATCTGGCAATTATGGCCGATAAGCGCGGGCCCCTTGATAATCGCGGACGGCTCGATGGTTGTTCCCGCCCCGATGTGAATGCTGAACGGCTGGTAAATGAATTCGAACGTAAGCGTAAGCGGCTCGTCGCAGTAAAGCATCGCGTATCCTTCTTCGCCGCGCACTTCTTCAAGCCCTTTGGGGAGGCTCAGGCTGCCTTCGTCCGCTGGCAGGTTTTCCCCAATGTATGCGTTTATCTTAGGAATAACATCCCACGTATTCCGGATTCCGTCGAAAATGGCCTTGTGTGCGAAGTCGTTAATTTCCGGGAATAAATCTTCAAGCTTCACGAAACAAACCGCCTTCCCAGCTCGGTCAGGTAAAACCCGCCGTCGCCTCTTTTAATAAGTTTTTCCTTCATTTCCATCTCGTACAACAACCTATTGGAGTCTACCCCAGCGGAAATATTTTTTCCAATTTTTTTGCCGCTTGCCGCCGCCTTCAGCACGGCCTTTTCCATGATCGCCATTTCGTTTTTTTCGTCCTTCATTTCGCGCATCAGATACAGGGCGGCCTCGGCAGTTATGCCATCCAAAAGGTTTCGCAGTTCGTGCGGCCCGCGCGCGTTTACCCCTATCTTGTCCTCCGTGCCGGAATTTCTTATGAAGACGGAGGCGACAGATTCCGCAACTTCGCCGTCTTTTTCCAATATCGACAGGTACAACATATCGTGTTCGTTTTCAATTTCCATCTGGACCAGCACAAGGCCGCTTCCGGCGCCGGACGCGGTAGTCGCGAAAGAATCTTCAACTTTTTTTAAAACACCGTTCCATATTCCGCTGTCGCGTGTGAAAAGCTCTTTCTTTACATAGTACGAGTACAACGTAGATTTATAGCCGGGCGAAAAAGGTTCAAAGACCGATTTTAAGGTAAAAGCCTGGCCGGACTCTTGCCTACGCGCGTGGATCGCAACGAGTGTGTTTATTGCGCCTTTCAGCCCGTTGCCGGTGTAAAAACCTCTTTCGCCGGTTTCGGTTCGGACAACGCCCTTTGTAATGCTGTGCCCCGATTCCTCCACCCCTATTCCGAAACCTTCGCCGTTTTCCATAGCCATTTTTAAAATCCATTTGTCGCCCACGGCCTCCACAACCGGATTCATGCCGAGCGACCTTATGTACCTCGCGACGTTTATGTCGCTTTCAACCGTATGCACGAACATCGTGTCCCGGTATTTTTCGGGAAAAGTTTCCATCGCGTACCCGGCCTGCAACGCGGCGCATTCGTCGCCCGAAAGGACGTGCACATGATCCGCCGCCGCGTCGTACAAAAGGATAAAAAAACGGTCGCCGTCGGCATCGAACGTTACGCCGGTAAGGAAAAGCTTCCCTTTGACGATTTTTTCTTTCACGCCCTGTCCGTATGCGAAAAGGTTTGCCACAAGCTTATGTTTTGCCAAAGCGGGCCGCTCGCGCATGTCATCACATCCGATTCCCTTAATCCTCTCAAGGTCCGCCACGCCGGAGTTTTCATTAACGTTGCCGTTTTGGTCGCCTGCGACCTCAATAATTTCGCTAAAGCCCAGTTTGCTGAAGACATCCGCCGCTATTCCGGCCATCGCGCCGTGCGCGGGATCGACGATTAAAACCGTTTTTGCAAAAATATTTTTATCCGCCGCCCAGCTGTTGAGCGGATCGAGATGGAATTTCTTAAAAAGCTCCACGGCCTCGTTTTTTGCGTTAAGCGTTTCGAACTGGGGAGTTTTTTTCTTAACCTTTTTATAATCCGTTTCGATTATCTTTCTTGTGAGCGCTTCGTCGTCTTCCGTCAGCATTTTCATTGCGTCGGGCGCGAGGAATATCTTTATTCCGTTCTGGTCTTTCGGGTTGTGGGAAGCCGTTATCATGAACGCGCCTGCCGCTTTCATGCTCACCAGCGAAAGGGCAACCCCGGGAGTTGGAATGGTTCCTAGAACAACCGGCTTACCGCCAGCCTTTGCGATTCCCAGCACCGCCGCGTCCGTGTAAAAGTCTTCGGTATCGCGCGAATCCCAGCCGACGAGGAAGCGGCCGCCGCTTTCGGCCTCTTTACGTTCGATCAAATCCGAAACGTGGGCGTAGCAGTATAGCTCGAAGAACTCTTGCGTTAGCAGACCATTATTAAGAAAAACGTCTAGGGGGCCTTGGGAGAAATCTTTTGAGAGGGCAACCTTCCCGCGCACTCCATCCGTTCCCTGCAATCTTTTTATCTGCGAACCGTTCACGCAACGGTAACGGATTTAGCCAGCGCGCGGGGTTTATCCACGTTCCTGTCCAGCGCGGTCGCAATGAAATAGGCAAAGAGCTGCGCCGCAACCAGATTCATGAGCGGCGCCACAAACGGGGAATGGGACGGTAGGAAAAGGGCGTCGTCCAGAAGTTTGGATTTTTCGAGTTTTTTGGATGAGTGAAACCCTACAACGTATCCGCCCCTTGCCTTTATTTCCTGCACCGAACTCATGGTCGCCTCGAATAATGCTTTTTCCTTTTCGTGCGGCATGAAAACGAGCGTGCGGAGCTTTTCGTCTATTAGCGCAATCGTTCCGTGTTTTAAAAATCCCGCCGACATTCCCTCCACATGCAGGTACGCAACCTCTTTTACCTTCAGCGCGGCCTCCTGCGCGATGGGGTAGTAAATTCCGCGTCCGAGGAAGAGCCAGTTGTAATGGCGCGCGTGTTTTTGAGCAAGCTGGTTAACGAAACCGGAACGTTCGTTGATGAAGCCGGTAATAAGGCCGGGGAGAGCATTCAGCTCTTCCAGCCTGCGCCTTTTAGTTGCGGCGTTAAGTTTTTCGGTCATTTGCCCCGCTTCGAGCGCGACGCGCATCAGTATGACCATCTGCGCCATGGCCGCCTTGGTGCTGAGCACGCATATTTCCGGTCCGGAACCCTGCATGACGGCGGTATCGACAATCCTTGCCATGGACGATCCGACCACGTTTACAATGGCCATGGTGCGCGATTTCCTTTTTTTCGCCTCCCTCATTACATTCATCGTGTCGTAGGTTTCGCCCGACTGGGAAATTGCCAGCACGAAATCGTCACTGCCCAGCGGCACGCTTTCGGTAAACTCGTCGGAACTTACCGCGTGCGCGCGTACGCCCGCCTGGGATGCAAGTGAGTATTGGCCGACCTGCGCAACGTAGTAAGTAGTTCCTACGCCGGTAAGCAGCGGGTTTTTTGATTCGACGATATTTTGGGCGAGTTCAACGATAGAGTTTTTCCGAATGGCAAGGGCCCTTTCGATTGCCTGCGGCTGTTCGTGAATTTCTTTTAGCATGTAATGCGGGAATCCGCCTTTCTTTGCCATTTCGGCGTCCCACTCTATAACGGTGATCTTTTTTGCAACTGGGGAGGCGTCCGCTATTTTTTTCACGGCGTAGCCTTCCCTGGAGACCAGCGCGTATTCCCCGTCGTCCAGCACCACCGAGTTTTTCGTGTAGTCGATGAAGGCGTTGAAATCGGAACCGATGTAGTTTTCCGTTTCGCCAAGGCCGATTATCAGCGGGCTTTCGTGCTTTGCGCAAAATATCCTTTTAGGCTCCTCCGGCGAGACCATGGCCACCGCATACGAACCTTCCAGAATCCGCATGGCGGAAACGAATGCGCTTTCCAGCGGAAGGCCCGAGTTGCGCAACTCCTCGATCTGATGTGCGATAACTTCGGAATCTGTTTCGGATGTGAACTTGTGGCCCTTTTTCGCCAGCTTTTTTTTAACCGCCTCGTAATTGGAGATTATCCCGTTATGCACAACCACAATGTTGCCGTCGCACGATGCATGCGGGTGCGCGTTAAGGCGCGTGACCTTGCCGTGCGTAGCCCAACGGGTATGCGCTATGCCGATTTTCCCCTTTTGCGAAAGGAAGCTCTCCTTTTCCGCGACATCGGCGACGTAGCCTACGTTTTTCCTTATTATCGTTCCTCTGGCGTTTATAAGGGCCATTCCGCACGAATCGTAACCGCGGTACTCGAGGTTCTGAATGCTTTGAAGGAGGTTGCCCGATACGTTTTTGCTTGAAACTATGCCGCTAATTCCACACACGGTTTTTACCTCCTTTCTTTTGGATACGTATGGTTGTGCGGTATCACCTTTCCGGGATCGATTACCGAACCGGCCTTGATGTTGTGTCCGCTGCCGAGCTTTGCGCCGTCGCCGATAAAAGCGCCCAGTTTTTCCATTCCGGTGTTGACCGATTTGTTGTTTATTTTCACCTTAATATGGGAATAGTCGATGTTTCCGTTTATCGTCATCGTGCCTGACCCTATGTCTACCCCTTCGCCTATAACGCTGTCGCCCACGAACGAAAGCCTGCCGACGCGCGATTTTCCGAAGAGTACGCAGTTTTTCATTTCCACGCCGTAACCGACAACCGACTCCGGCCCCAGCGACGAGTATTTCCGTATAAGGACGTTATTGCCGATATAGCTGCCTCTTCCGATAAACGCGGGACCTTGGATTATCGCGCCGGAGCGTATTTCGACGTCCTCTTCGATGTGAACCGGACCCTTGATCTTGGCATCCCTTACAGTTATCGACTGGTGGACCAAAGACGTCTGCCAGGTGTCCATTACCATCTTGTTGGCGGTGAGGATGTCCCAGGGGTATGCCACGTCCAGCCATCCCCTTTCCCAAATGGAGGCCTTTATCTTTTCCTGTTTCACGAGTATGGCCAGCGCCTTTGCCATGTCTCCCCTTGATTTCTTAAGGAGGCTGAAAAAGGTGTACGGCAGGACGTAGGCGCCCGCAAGAACGTAGTTGCCCAAATCCTTCCGGGCGGGTTTTTCCACTATCCTTGTAATGTTCATGTGATTATCCAGATATACGTTGCCCAGCGAAGAAGAGTTCGCAGACAGGCATATTGCCGCCGCCGCCTCGCCCGTAAGTCCGAACGTC
>JAZFVB010000048.1:0-5892 GCA_036447515.1 Nitrospinota bacterium | reverse complement strand
CCCACGAAGAACTGGAAGAAATAGTTGGAGCTTTTATCCATCGCCACAAGGCCCGCCACCGAGCTTTGCGTTTCTTTCCAGCCGAGCACGTCTACGTTCGGGTTGCCGACCGCCTTTTCAAGATTTGTACGCACTCTTTCGGCGCGTCGCTGGTCGTCGATGAAGACCGCCACTATCGAAGCCTCCGTTTTGCCGTAATTCAGCGTTGCACGCACCCTGTCTATCGGCAAAATAACGAAGGAGCCGTCCGCCGTGTTGGAGTTTGTCTTGAAAATTCCGACAACGCGCGCCATTTCGCCCACTATCTCGCCGCTTGTGTCGGTTACCGTATAAACCAGTTTTTTACCTATCCGCAGGTTGAGCTTTTGGGCAAGCTTCGCGCCGATAAGGGCGCCTCGGCCTTTTGTTCCTTCAAAGAGGGAGCCTTCCACTATTGATCTAAGGAAAAAATTTCTTTCGGGCGATTCCTGCGACGGGTCAACGGCCAGAAAGATACCGCCCACGCTTTTCGACGCGCTGGAGAACATCGCCTGCCCCATTATCCGCACGATTGCGTCTTCGACTTCGGGGTTTTGAAGGGCGTTTTGCCGCAGGCCGTCGGCGTTGGCGAGCCTCTTATCGAGCGTCGGGCTGTAGTTGTAGCCTTTCGGCTCCACCGTAATGTGTCCCAGCCCCATCGCGGCGCTGGTGTCAATCATGTCCGTATAACTGTAATCGCCCATGCCGGTAAATGTTACGGCCAGCATTATTCCGAACGCGACGCTGAACGTGGTGATAAACGTCCTGCGCTTGCGCCGGAAAAGGTTCCGCCACGCCATGCGGTTCATCATTAAGAGAAAGGGGAGGGCGCCGGTTTCGGTTTTGTTAGACATGGCTTTGTTACGTGTAGTGTATGGCCGATACCGGTTTAATGACGGCCGCCTTTATCGCGGGATAAACGACGGCGGCCGCCACCACGATAAACATGAAGACGACGGGCTGTAATACCGAATTTAAGGTAACCTGGCTGTACCATATAGGATCGAAGGCCACGCCAAGTATCGACGTTTCGGACGAAAGGGCGGAAAGGTCCAGCCCGTGTTTCTGAAAATAATACGAAATGGGGAGGCCGATAGCCAACGCCAGAACTCCCGCAAGCGCCGCCTGAATCATGGCCTCGGTGAATATAAGGGCCGCCAGCTGGAAAGGCGAAACGCCTATGGCCTTTATTATTCCGAATTCGCGTATGCGCTCGAAAACGCTCATTAGCATTGCGTTAAGAATTATCATTCCCACGGCGAAGTAGGCGATAATCAGCATGAATAGAAACGAACCCCACGTTATATCCAGCACTTTGGCCATCACCGGCTGCAATTGCCGCCAGTTAAGCGTTTCGAGTTCGCCGCCAATATTTGCCGCCCTCTTCGTCGCCTCGGCAAGGTCGCTCACGCGGTCTTTCCTCCTTACGGCGATTTCGTGCGCCCCTTCGGGCAGGGCCATCAGTTCGCGGAACGCCCCTTCGGTCATCAGGAATCCGCCCCTGTCTATTTCTTCCGTTACCGATTTGAGTATTCCCCTTACGTTGTAAAGGTCGTTGGCAATCGAACCGTCGGACGCCTGGCTTACCACCACAAGCTCGGCACCGATTCCGACGTTAAGCGCCTGGGCAAGTTTTTTTCCGATGACCACGCCTTTTGGGTCGCCCGCATCGAGCCATTTGCCGTCCATTACGTGCCGGTTGAGTTCGGTTACGTTTTTTTCCCGCGAAAGGTCGGTGCCGCGCAGCATCACGCCGCTTGAAGTGTTTCCAGAGGCCGCCAATCCGAAACCGTAGAGCCTTATTGAGGCATGGAAGCCTTCCGATTCGAGTGTCGCTATTATTTCATCGGGGTTTCGTATCCGTTTGTAAAGGTCGGGGTCATCGCGGTAGCCCTGCGCGTGCATCTGGATATCGCCCACGGACATAGAGACGATGTTGCGTTCGAGCATGTAAACGAAGCCTTCGCCGAGGCCCATAAAGAAGATCATGATGGCGCCGGCAAAGGCCATTGCCGATATCGTAACGAAAGTCCGCGACGCGTTGCGCGCAACGTTGCGAAGTGCAAACGGAAAAATTTTCACGGCCTTCCCTACACCTACTTGTGCCTTTATTTACGCCTTAAAGAAGCGATGGAAAAAAAAGAATCGTTCAGCTCGATGTCGAACGCAATGTCGTCGTAAACGAGTTCCGTAAACTCGCCCGGCTTGTCTTCCGGCACCACCTTCATTATCGATGCAAGGCGCCGGCCGCCCATTTCCTTCACGCCGCCGAACTGCATCTTGCGCACAACCTGCATGTCTTCGTCGTAGTAGATTTCCACAATCGGGATGTGCGTTTCCCTTTGCACGGTGAGGACGATCTTTCCCCACACAACCGCGGCTTCGGGTTTGGGAATGAGCGTGAATTCGATTATGTTATCCCCGTTCCTTTGGCCTTCGAACGTTATCTCGGCGTCGTAGTCTTCGGATATGCGCGATTCCTTTACAAGGTCGTCGTTGGTGAAATGGCTGCCCATCCACGAGCCCATCATCATTCCCGACGTCAGCCTAATGGTGCGGTCGGTTTTCGGGAGGTAGGTGTATATGCTTGCGCCGGATTTCAGCGTCGCCGTGCCTTTTTCCTTGAGCGGGGACAGTATCCTTACAAGCGATTTTTCTTTGCCCTTCGACCAGAATTCCATGCGCATCGAGCGCGCGTAGTTAGCGGTTTTCACTTTCATGGAAAACGTTCCGTGGGCCGACTTCCCGCGCCACATGTCGTCAACCTCCTCAAGGATTCTTATTGCCTTTTCAGGCGGCGTGAGGTTTTGCGCAATGGCTAGGTGGAAGGGTGCCGCCATAAAAGAAAAGAAGATCAGGATAATGGCGGTAATTAACGATTGCGGCCTTACCCTTTTTTTATACATTGCTGACAATATACCGTTAATGGAGTCGGTATCTCCTTTTATTCTTTTTAATTCATCCACCGTTGAATATCAATACCGAACCTTTGATATCACAACAACATGTATCCCGCCGCAGCAAGCTGAATCAGGGATACGGCCATCGTCGCGTAAAGGATGAACAGCGAAATCGGCGTGTTGAACTCCGGCCTGCCCTTTTTGATGAAGTACGTGTGTATGAAAAACGCGAAAATCCCAACTGCACCGACTACGAGGGAAAAGATAATTCCCGCAAAGGTCTTCTTGTGAATCTCAATTAGCCCGTACATTAATAGGAAGAGAAGGGGAAAATGTATTATCAAAAAGCCGGTAATTCCGCCGGGCAATTTGAACAGTTCCCACTCGTGCCAGTAGGCGGAATCGATTTCGTGGTTAATCAAAAGGACGGAATTAATGATGTACAACCAAAGAAGTAGTTCATACATTGCTGACAATATACCGTTAATGGAGTCGGTATGGAAGGAAGCCCATGCAGATGGTAAAAACGCGCTACCGTGAAACTTTATGCACCCCATAACATGAGCGCAACAACAAGGCCGGATGCGTAAAGGATAAGCGCCAGTGCCACGACGCCTCTCACCAAGCGGGTTTTATCCCTTCTCCACACGGCAATCGACGCTACGGTTACCACAGTCAGTTCTACAAAGGCGCCAAGCTGACCGTAACGGTTCGGGTCCCAGTAGGAAACGGGGCTAAGGAAGCGGAAATCGCTCAGCGGAAAGAAGTGCCTGTGCGCGTCGTCATAATGAAGGGGAAAATCGAAGAACGTATGCAATAACATGCTGGCAAAAAACGCGGCGGTTTTTTCCCTTTTCCACGCATGGGAGATAAGTAACGCCGCCAGAATTATCGGGATCGAATGGAAGGCGTCGAAAAGGTTCTGCCAGTTCGATTGGAAGTAAACGTCCCGCCAGATTTCCATTTCGGGAATCTTTAAGACTATCTTCTGGAAGAAATAGAAGAGGAATATCGGAATGTCTGGTGCGAGGGCGCCGAAGAAAATGGGAAACGTCAGGCCGGGTTTCTGCTTCTTGCCGATGAGGGCAAGGTTTACCACCATGTGGCCCGGCGTGTTCATATGGAATCCTCCATGACGAATGAACAAAGTATATGCTAACCTAGAAGACAGGGCAAAGGGCGATCTGTGTTCGCGCGTCATGCCCGGCATATGGAGCACTTCATGGGCGGTAATAGGCGAAAAAATAATAATGACGGATTAAGCGATTCCGAAGGCCTGAAGTGCGTCGACCTGCCCACTACACCTTGCCCGGAAATCGGCACGGTCCTTGTCACCGGCGGCTCCGGCTACATAGGCGGCATACTGGCGCCGGAACTGCTCGCCCGCGGCTATCAGGTACGCGTCATGATCCGCAGGGGATTCATGGTGAACGAAAGCCGGTGGCCCGGCGCGGATGTGGTCGTTGCCGATGCCTTGAAAAAGGATCAGCTGAATAAGGCCCTTGAAGGGGTTCACACGGCGTATTACCTGATCCACTCCCTTCTGATGGGGCCGGAGGAATTCGAGGCCGCCGACATTCAGGCCGCAATAAATTTCAGGGAGGCCGCGCGGGAGGAAGGCGTCAAACGGATCATTTATCTGGGCGGCCTTGGCGACCGGCAGGCGAGCAAGTCGCGCCATTTACGATCCAGGGTAAAGGTGGGCGACGCACTGAGCGCCGGCAGCGTTCCGGTGACAACCCTGAGGGCGGCCGTTATAATCGGCTCCGGCAGCGCATCGTACGAGATCATCCGGTATCTGGTAACCACGATGCCCTTCATCTTGCTGCCCCACTGGTGCAGTAACAAGTGCCATCCGATTGGGGTGCGCGACCTCATCAAATACATTGTCGGACTCCTTGAAACGCCGGAAACATCTGGTAAAACGCTTGAGGTGTGCGGAAACGACATTCTTTCGTACGAGAATATGCTTAGGATATTCGCCGACGTTCTTGATAAAAAGATCGTCTTCGTACATGTCCCTTTTTCAAATATAAAGTTATTTTCGTACTTCGTCAGCCTTCTTACGCCGGTGCCGGCGCAGATAACCGCAGGCCTTATGGAAGGGTTGCAGGACGACGCCGTGTGCAAAACCGACAATATAAGAAAGTACATACCGTTCGAGCCGCTTTCATATAAGGAAGCCATCGTGAGGGCGTTCAGTCGCGAGGAGCAGGACAATGTGAGCACTAGATGGTCGGATTCGTACCCTCCGGCGCACGAGCTGGCAATAAAGCTTCACGAACTGGATGCTGAGCCGATCTTTTCCACCGCCTACTCGTATGACACCGATAAGGACGCGGCGTCGGTATTCAATTCCGTGTGCAGAGTAGGGGGGAAGGCCGGATGGTTCAACAGCAACTGGATGTGGCGCGTTCGGGGCGGCATCGACCGCCTGCTCTCCGGCCCGGGATCGTTGCGCGGCAGGAAGAGCCGCTCGCGGCTGGAGGTGAACGATGTTATCGATTTCTGGCGCGTTGAAGACCTGCAAAAAAACCAAAGGCTGCTTCTTCGCGCGGAGATGAGGATGCCGGGCAAGGCGTGGCTGGAGTTCAATATCGTTGACGGAGGCGCGCACACGAAGCTGTCGATAACCGCGCACTTCCACACCAAGACGGCGCTCGGCAAGCTGTATTGGTACATATTCCTTCCGTTCCACGACTTAATATTCAGCGATCTATTGGTGCAAATATGCGCCACCGCCAAAGAAGCCAAAAGCGAACTTAAAACCAAACACGCCTGAACGACCCTCGATCGGTTATAATGGGAATAGAGCAATGAGTCTCATTTATTCGAGGAGGCATCGATATGGCGGTAAAAACCAGATTCACCAACAAACCCAGGATACGGTCGAACACGACCAATATGACGAATCAGAACATGTGCCGAAGCGGACAGGGAAGGCGCATGGGCGGCCGGATGGGCCAGAGCAGGA
>JAZFVB010000047.1:0-2106 GCA_036447515.1 Nitrospinota bacterium | reverse complement strand
GATTATCCGGTCGGGATTAAGCGCGTCGTTAATTGCGGAGCCTTCGCGCAGGAATTCAGGGTTTGAAACCACGTCAAACTTCTCGTTATTGGGCCTGAATTCCTTTATTATGTCGCGCACCAGGTCGCCCGTTCCCACGGGCACCGTGCTTTTGTTCACTATAATCTTGTAACCGTTTATCGCAAGTGCGATCTCTTTTGCGGCGTTTTTAATGTACGAAAGATCGGTTTCGCCGTTTTCCATGGATGGAGTGTTTACACAGATGAATATGATTTCTGAACGCTCGACGGCGGATTTCAAATCGGTAATGAATTCGAGCCGCCCCTCGTTGCGGTTCCTGGTAACGAGTTCCTCGAGGCCGGGCTCGTAAATAGGCATTTTGCCGTTGGTGAGCATCTCTATCTTTTTGGCGATCTTGTCAACGCATATTACTTCGTTACCGAGCTCGGCGAAAATGGCGCCCGTCACCAGTCCAACGTAGCCGGTTCCAATAACGCAAATATTCATTCGGAACTTTCCCTAAAATTTAGGCGTAAAGCGTTCACCTTCATCGATTCTTGCTCCATTGCACCAGTCCACGGCTTCCATGGCCTTTTTACCTTCGGGCTGAATTTTCAAAACAGTAACTTTACCACTTCCGCAGGAAACTTCAAAACCGTCGGATTTAACGGCAATTATGACGCCGGGAGATTCGTCGGGCGGCGATTCCTCGGTTGAAGTTGAACCAAGGAGCAAAAGCCTTTTATCCCCGAAGAAAGTGTACGCCCCCGGGGACGGCGACAGGCCCCTTATTTGCCTGTCAATGATTGCCGCGTCCTTGGTCCAGTCGATGCCTCTTTCGGCGGAAGCGATTTTTTTTGCGTATGTGCTTTTGCCGGCGTCCTGAACCTTGGGGGTTATTTCGGCACTTTCCAGTTTGTTTAGCGTCCCTAAAATGAGGTCCGCGCCAAGAATCGAAAGCTGGTCGTGAAGCATGCCGGCAGTGGTATGCAATTCTATCTTAACGGGAGCTTGCAGGAGTATGTCCCCTTCGTCCAGTTTGGCGTTCATCTTCATCGTTGTGATGCCGGTAAGCGTTTCTCCATCCATGATTGCGCGGTTGATGGGCGCCGCACCGCGGTATTTCGGCAAAAGCGACGCATGGACGTTTATGCAGCCTAGCGCCGGCATATCAAGGACGTTTTTCCTAAGTATTTGCCCGAAGGCTATTACGACTATTACGTCCGGCATCGCCGCGCGGATTTTCTGCACGGAGTCCGCCGTATTCACGTCCTCCGGCTGGTAGACCTCCAGCCCAAGTTTTTGCGCCATTTCCTTTACGGGCGATGGCGTCACCTTCCTTCCGCGTCCGGAGGGCCTGTCCGGCTGGGTTATGACAAGTGCGATTTCGTGGTCCGACGCTTGCAGTTTTTCGATGGCAGGCACGGCGAAATCGGGTGTACCCATAAATACTATTTTCATAACCCCCCTATTAAAATGGGTTTCGGAAGATCAGGCAACCTAAAATTTTATGCGGTTTTCCTGAAAAGCCTTTTAGATTCCTTCACAATAATTATCTTTCTGCGTTTTCCATGTAATCTTTTATAACCGCGTCGCGTTCTTCTTCGGGCAGTCGGTCCCACATCAATATGCCGTCGAGGTGATCTATCTCGTGCAGTATGGCTCGCGCAGTTTCGCCGTGCTCCTCGCGGATAAAAGGCTCTCCGTTTATATCGTGCGCATTTACGGTTACACTCTGGGCGCGCTCGATTTTCGGCCATGAGCCGGGAATGCTGAGGCACCCCTCCATGCCGAACTGGTAGCCGCTTTGTTCCGCCACCTCCGGGTTTACAAGGACAAGGGGAACGGAACCGTCTTTGCCCCCAATGGCTATTACCCGCAGGTGAACGCCTATCTGCGGCGCGGCAAGGCCCATGGCGTTGTTTTCCAAAAGGATATTTTTCATCGTGGCCGTCAGCGCCGCAGTCTCGTCGTCGAACGCGCTTACATCGACGGATTTTTCCAGAAGCCTTTTATCGGGATAGGTTATTACGCCGCTCATTTTTCCTGCCTATTAAGTTATTTTCGGTTATTTTATAGGATAGAGAAGGTTATGTTTAATACAAT
>JAZFVB010000046.1:0-4415 GCA_036447515.1 Nitrospinota bacterium | reverse complement strand
GAGGTTTGATAAGAGCTTTTCCTTCATCTCTCCGAACTCCGGAATTCCGGCATCTTTTTTGTCCGTGACTTTTATGATGTGGAGGCCGAACGATGAACGTACTATGCCGCTCATCTCGCCGACTTTCAGGGCGAATGCGGCGTCCTCGAACTCCTTTACCATCGAACCCCGCGGGAAGAGGCCAAGCTCACCGCCGCTGGGAGCCGAGGGGCCTTCGGAATATTCCTTGGCAAGTTTGGCGAAGTCTCCGCCGGCCTCGACCTTTGCCAGGATTTCGTCCATGCGCTTGTTTGTATCGGCGACCTTGGCCTCGTCAGCGTCTTTTTCTATTCGCAGGATTATGTGGCTGGCCTCAACAAGTTCCGGGCGCTTGTATTTTTCCTTGTTCTCTTCGTAGTATTTCTTTGCGTCGTCTTCGGAGACCGTTACGTTGTTGACGATATTTTCTTCCAGAAACTTGTTAATGGCCATTCCCCTGTAGATGTCTTTTTTGATTTGTTCGGTGGTAACTTGCTTCTTACTCAAAAAAGCCTGGTATTCCTTTTCGGAACCGAATTGCGAGTGGAGCAAGGTAAACTGAACGTCCACTTCGGAATCGCCCACCGTTATGTTGTTCTTTTTGGATTCGGTAAAGAGCAGCTCGGAATTTACCAAGCTGTCGATTACGTTCTTTTTCACCGAATCATAGGTGTTTTTGGAGAATGTCTGGCCGCGCCTTTCGATACCATCTTTAATGTTGTTGAGTATTCTCCAGTAGATTATTTTAGTTATTTCCGAGCCGTTGACCGACAATACGATATCCGGCAACGCATCGAAATTCAGATTGACGGGGACTTCATTTTTAGCCGCGTTCATTACCTGCTGTCGAAGCGCTTTCCCTTGTTCGAAAGCCGAGGGTTTGTCCTTTTCCGCTTTTTCTTCCGTGCCTTTTTCAGCGTTTTTTTCAGTAGTAGCGGGTTGCTGGTTTTTGGAACACGACGACGCAATAACGGCTATACCGAAGAACGCGCCCAAGATGACGGCGATGACTTTCCTGTTCATTTAAAATTACTCCTTAAAAATCGTTCGGCCCAGCCGCCGCAAAACGGCGCGTCCGGTTTTTTACATATAAAGTCCGCCGTTTACGTGGATGACCTGGCCGGTAATGTAGTCGGACGAGGGAGATGCGAGAAATAGCGCCGCCTGCGCAATATCGCGCATGGAGCCGAGTTTTTGCAGCGGAATATTCGCCATTATTGCGTCTTTCACCTTTTCGTCCAGTTTTTCGGTCATCTCCGTAACGATGTATCCGGGGGCGATGCAGTTTACGTTTATTCCGCGGGAAGCGAGTTCCCTCGCGGCGGATTTTGCCAGTCCGATCATGCCGGCTTTGGATGCGGCGTAGTTTGCTTGCCCTGCATTCCCCATTACGCCGATTACCGACGCGATGTTTATGATCTTTCCATATCTTTTTTTCATCATTGGGCGGATGACGGCCCTCGTCATTATGAAAGCGCCTTTCAGGTTTACGTTAAGGACGGCTTCCCAGTCCGAATCCTTCATCCTCATAAGAAGCCCGTCTTTTGTTATACCGGCATTGTTTATCAGGATATCAACCGATCCCAGCTTGTCGGTGCATTTCTTGACGGCGGCTTCGGCGTCTTTGGACTGTGTAACATCCATCTTTGCCGATTCAACCTTTACGGGCAGGCCCGAAAGCGCCTGCATCGTTTCTTCCATCGGGTAAATAACGTCTGTTAAAAAGATGTTTGCTCCCGCTTTTGCGAAGGCAACGGCGATTTCTTTTCCTATTCCGCGGGATGCGCCGGTAATAAGAACAGTTTTTCCGTCAAATTCGCTCACGCAAGAACCTCGAGAGTCCTGTTAAGGCTCTCGTCGTCTTCGACGTTGAAGACGTTGAGGGTTTTGTCCATCCGCTTGAACATGCTGCCCAGCGTTTTGCCGGGTCCGAACTCTATGACCGTTCTCACCCCGTTTTTCACAAGGACTTCCATAACCTCCGTCCAGCGGACGGCGCCGACTACCTGGCGTTTGAGGCCTTCAAGGGCTTCGCCCAAATCCGAGATTATTTTTGCGTCCACGTTGTTAACAAGGGGCACTTCCATCTTCCCTGCGCGTATTTCGTCCAGGTCGTGCGAGAGTTTTCTCGCGGCCGGTTCCAGAATCGGCGTATGAAACGCGCCGGAAACTTTAAGGGGGATTATTTTCTTTGCCCCCATTTTCTTTAACAGGGGTATGGCCATCTCCAGGGCGGCTTTCGTTCCCGCCACCACCGTTTGCGTGGGGCCGTTGTAGTTCGCGGGTTGCAGCCAGTTTGCGACGTTGGACACTTCCTTGCAGATCATTTCCACCGCTACCGATTTAAGGCCCAGAACGGCCGCCATTACGCCGGCCTTTGTCTGCGCCATGTATTGGCCCCTTTTCCTTACAATCCGCACCGCGTCCTCGAACGAGAGCGCCCCTGCGGCGTAGAGCGCGCTGAACTCGCCCAAACTGTGCCCGGCGACGAAATCGGGTTTGATACTGGCCTTCGACCTGAAGGCCTCCAGCGCCATTGCGCTTACCGTCAGAAGGGCGGGTTGCGTGTTTTCCGTCTGGGACAGGTCTTCCAAAGAACCTTCGAAGCACAATTTAGCTATATCGAAGCCGACTACTTTCGAGGCCAGCTCCATAATGCCTTTCGACATGGGAAAAAGCTCGTAGAGCCGGTGACCCATGGCGACCTTTTGCGCACCCTGCCCGGGGAACACAAATGCTATTTTTCCCTCTTCCATAACCCCTTAATCTAAAGCGTGAGGCCGTTGGAGTCAAACGTTTTTTACGCTCCTACAGGTAAATCAATAAGAGCAGAGCATTGAAGGAGCGTCGCGTTTTGCTGTCAGTGTTAATGGCATTGTTCGGCGGGATGGCTAGTGTCACTCTTTGCTAGGCACAATGCGAAGCTTGCACAACTCTGCTTGAAGAAAGTCGGAGTCCGAATCTGGTGCGCACAGTATTTGCTGAACGGTGTGCTTTGCGATAGCAGCTCTGAAATCGAAAGATAGTTGCAAACTAGACGGAAACTGCATCGTGCTGCCGTCTTTTAGGCCGAACTGACCTATGCCTATGGCTGACAGAGAAATGCGAAGCTCCTTTTCTTCGGAAAATTCCTTGTCCTTTAAGTACGTGTATTTGATCGGATTGGGGAGACGCGCTGTGTCAGTTTGATGCTTGTCCCATTCGACATATTCGACTATTCCGTAATTCACCGAAAAGATTTGATGGCATCGGTTGCCGTTATATTCGAGTGCGGCATTTCCAGGCTGTAGAGTGTGGTTGAGCACCGCGCGCAATTTCCCAAACCCAAAAACAACACAAACCTTGCCTTTGGCGCTACCGTTCGCATAGTTGTTCCAAATGAAATCTGAGTTCTCTAACGAAAAGCAACATGCGTAGGTTCTAGCGCGCGATTGGTCGTAATAGTTTGCCGCAGAAAAATCAGGAGTTTCTTTAAACTTTGTACGAGCATTGCCCTGCTGGTCTTTGGGCGACTGCTGTCCATCGTTTGGGTCTGCACCTGGGAAGTCTACATAGCTATCTACGCGGTTAAAGTGAAGGTAGTTACCGATAATTGAGCGTAGCAAGTTCTCGACGCTCATTATCTTGTAAAGCAACTGCCTATCAGACGGGATTGCTAGCAAAGGCGCATGTGGTTCAACGCTACCCAGCGGCGGGAGGGTGTGTTGGCGCGGTCTGTTTTCGTTCATATCAACTTTAACCTTCCTCATTCTTTTTATGGTTTTAGAATCCGCAAGTATTTCCAGAATAGCACTTTTGGAGCTCCTTTAAAGGTCGCTTGATACATGTTAACATTCGACCGTAACAGCTTGAAAAAATATGAAAAAGAAAACGATACTGGTAACCGGCGGCGCGGGGTACATAGGCTCCGTCTTGTGCGACCTACTTTTACGTTCCGGCTACAAGGTTACCCTTGTGGACAGGTTTTTCTTCGGCCGAAAGCCGATATCGAAATTTAAAAAGCATCCCGGCCTTACCGTTGTAAAGCTCGACCTTAGGGATACCGAAAAGATCGCGCCCCTTTTGAAGCGCGGGATGTCCATTATCCACCTCGGATCGCTTTCAAACGACCCGTCGTGCGATCTCGACCCCCAGTGGTCGGTGCGGATAAACCACGAGGCGACGGTAAACCTTGCGGACGCCGCCAAGCGCGCCGGCGTCAAACGCTTTGTATTCGCCTCGTCGTGTTCCGTTTACGGGCACGGAAGCGAAACAGCGCTAAGGGAAGGTTCCGAATGCAATCCCGTATCCCTTTACGCGAAACTGAAGCTTAAAAGCGAAGCGGAGCTGCTCAAAAGAGCCGGCAACGGTTTTTGCCCCGTTATCTTGCGGCAGGCGACTATTTACGGCCTTTCGCC
>JAZFVB010000045.1:0-5496 GCA_036447515.1 Nitrospinota bacterium | reverse complement strand
TTATGTTGCAAAACTCAACAATCTTGTAGTCGTAAAAAGCTATCTTAAGGCCTTTAATCATTGGCCTCAGGTCTTTGATGTGGTCGATGTTCATAACGCGCGTTACACGGTAGTTCATCAGCTGGATTTCCTTTTGAAGGTCGAATATAAATTCCTCGAAATCGGCTTCCTCAAACTCCTGCGTTATGATGTCGCTTCGGTCGATAAAGGGGCGGTTACTATTTGCCAATGTGACTACCCACGATCCTGGCCATCTCCTCCGGCGGCGTGTTTGTGCGGAATCGTGTCTACAAGGTCGCCTTCCGCGTCTATTACATACGTATTGGCCGAATGGCGCAAAAGATAATCTCCACCGCCTTCAACCGATACCTTTTCAAACTTTACCCCATACTGTTCGGTAACACTTCTTATCTCCTGCGGCGTGCCGGTAAGGCCGATAAACGTGGAGTTGAAATACGTTACGAACTCCTTAAGGACTTCGGGCGTGTCCCTTTCCGGGTCGACGGAAATGAACAATACCTGCACTTCCTTTTTCCTGTCCCCCAGTTCTTCTAGGGCCGCGTCTAATTCAATAAGCCCGGTCGGGCATATGTCGGGGCAGAACGTGAAACCGAAGAAAAGGAGAACGACCTTGCCCTTGAAATCGCACAGCCGCATTTTTTTGCCGAAATGATTCGTAAGCGTAAAATCTCCGCCGGAGTCCGGTACGGAAGAAACAGCGCCGCTATCCGCAATGGAAGCGTTGCCTGCATGAGATAACCCCACATCGCACATTACCGCGTACGTCATAAAGACCGCAAGAACGCAGGTAACGAATGTTCCCATCAACTTATTTAACCTGTTTTTTATAACGCGCATAATACGAGCGACTCCTATAAAACCGTCCTTTCAATGAACCAGTAAACCCCTATAACTCCGATGCAGGCGGAAGCCCAGCGCACGAAAAGCGGCCTGGTTTGATTCTTTGCCAGGTAATATAGCGCGGGCGCTATAATTCCCACGATAAGAACCTGCCCCGCCTCTATCCCAAGGTTGAACGAAAAGAGCGAGGTTAAAAGTTCTCCCTTGGAAATCGTTATCTCCTTTAACGGCCCCACGAAGCCCAGCCCGTGAAGGAGGCCGAATGCAAAAGTCAAAAGCCACCTGCGCCCGTATTTCTTTCTAAATATGTTTTCAAACGCCACGTAAGCGATGGAAAGGGCTATCAACGGTTCCACAATGGAGGAGCTGAGCGAGATAAGGCCGAAAAACGCAAGGGCAAGGGTAAGGCTGTGCGCTACCGTAAAAGAAGTGACTACCTTTACCGCCTCTCCGAAAGAGACGGTTACAAAAATCACCGACAGGATAAAGAGGATATGGTCGTAACCGCCTAGAATATGCTCCGCCCCCAGAGCGAAAAACCTTTCCGCGCGCCTCGCCGTCGCGTTGCCCGGCGACTTCACGTCGGCTATCTTAAAAGAATTGCCGCTCATCGTGAGCGTTCCGTCATGTACGAACTTCGAGGGGTCGCGGGGGTCGGCAATCTTTACCAAATGAACGTGCTTCTCGTCGATGTCGAAGAAAAGCGAGTTTTTTATGTCAAGGTCTTCCACTTCCCTCGGGCATTTGTAAACGATGTGCACTATCCGGTTGCCGCTTTCCTGCAAAACCGGCTCGCCCACATCAACCGGCGCGCAGGTGGAATCCCACGTCGAAAGAACGACGCCTTCGGAAAGATATTCTTTCAAATAAGGGTCGTTCCCCTCGTACTCCGCTTCAAGAACGGAGAAAATTTCGGGGGGAATATTGAGGTAAAAGTCGATCGTTTTCCCGTCTACGGTAATTATCGACGCGCTTTTACTGCCGATCTGTTCATGCGCGGCCGCCGTGTGCAAAGAGGTAAAGATAAAAAGAAAGGAAAATACGATTGCCGCCCAAATATGCGATCGGCGTATTAGCGCCACCAGGTGCGCGGCCCGCCCGTTAGAGAACGGGGTTTGCCGCCAAATTCGCGCCGTCGTCATTCAACCTCACTGTGACATCGTGCGTATGTAAGACACCGCTTTCCATATTTCTTCGTCGCTGAGCACCAGCTGGAATGGCGGCATTTCGAACAGCCCAACCCTTACTTTCCAGAACCAGTCACCCTCGGTTTCCGCGCCGGCAATTTCCTTGTCCGTGAAATCAGGCAATTCCGCCTGCATACTTGCCGTAGAGACGCCCTTTCCCTTGCCGTCTTCTCCATGGCATTTCGCGCAATTTTGATCGTAAATGTTTTTTCCTTCCTTCTTTGCGGCGGCATCCGAGCCAACGGGATTTTTAATACCCGAGGCCGATTCGTCCGCAAACCAGCCCGTATGAACGGCGCCGGCATTCATCGGAGCCAAAACTGTCAATGCCAGCAATGCTGCAACTGTAACAACCTTTTTCATTAGAAATTCCTCTTTTTGCATGATCCTGCTTCCGCAATGATTTTCATTCCGTTTTCCATGCTCAAGCGTCACTTAAACTTTACGTTTTTAGAGACCTCGGCGGTTTTATCCCCTTCGTTGTGAAAAACAATTCTTATCGTCGCTTCCTTGTCCGCCTTTACCTTGAAACGTATCAAGGGGTCCGGGCTTGTTGCGGAAGTCATATGAAACGTGGTTATTTTCTCATCGCCGTAAAACACTTCCATGACCTTCAGATAAACGGGAATTTTGTCCCTTTCGAAGGTCATTTTCTCCTCGTCCACTATTTTCAGGCCGGTCGTGGAGGGATACTTGGCGATAACCCTGACTTCGATTATTTCGCCTTTCTTGATCTTTTTAGGGAGCTTCATTTTCACGCGCTTCGTCCAATCTTTCCTTGCCATTATCGGCCCTCCTTCTTTTTTGCGATTTTGACTCGCCCATCCAGTTTGGGCGCGATCACTTTCTTATTTTCTATGTACCGTATAAGTTCTTCCACCGCCACCTTGCCAGTGTTCTTTACGTTTTGGGCGGTCGGCACGTTTGGCATCTGCGTGTTTGCCGTTACGATCTTGTACATCTTTTCCGGGTCGTACAGCTTTCCGCCGATCCTCAGGCTTACCACCCGTTTCCTGAACGGTTTGGTTTCGTCGATTATTACTTCCATTCCCGAAAACCTCACAAGGTCGCCTCCAAGCTGTTCGTAAGGCTCTTCGGCAACTACGTTCTCCACCGCAGATTCCAGCGCGAACTTTATGTTGTTGCCTTTTAGCTCAAAGGTCATTATCGGCTCGTTAGTGGGAACCATCCCGTAAACGTCCTCCACCGTGATTTCGCCGGGAAGGACGGTAAGGCCGAAACGCCACGAAGGCGAAAACGAAACATCCGCGCCGTACATCTCCCTGTACGCATCCGTGATTAAGTTATCCATCGTGCTCTGGTACGTGGCCCTGCGGTAAATCAGCGTTTTCGTGCGGCCGATAATCTTTTTCAGTTTTTCCGCAAAGGGCGCGTACTCATCCCGAATAATCTTTTGGATTTCCTTGTCGTCGGGAACGTCTTTATCCACAACGCGGATTATTTCGTGGTCGAAACCGACTACCTTGCCGTCCTTTATCTTCAGGTCGAGCTTTCCGATGAACTTGCCGTGCGATCCCGCCTGAACGACTATCGTCCCGTCGATAACCGGCGGCTTGTAAACGTTATCGTGCGTGTGGGCGCCCACGACCACGTCTATTCCCTTAACGCGCGTGGGGTATTTCCTATCCACCCTGTATCCCATGTGGGACAGCAACACTACAAGGTCGGGTTTTTGTTTCTCCCTTATTTCTTTTATGAGTTCCCGAACCTGGTCTTCGCGAAGACCGAAGCTCCACCCTTGGGTATTTTCCCTCTTGCCGGTTTTCGCCGACCAGTGGTAGGTCATTCCTATAATGGCCACCTTGAGGCCGTTAACCTCCTTTATTATGTACTGCTCGAAATCCGGCTCGTCCCATTCCTTGTCGTAAATGTTTGCCGCAATCACCGGAAATTCAGATTCCTCAACGCGCTTCAGGAACACCTCCTTGGGGTAAAGGAAATCGACGTTGCCCGGCGTCATTGCGTCGTACTTGAGGGCGTTCATCACCTTGACTATCGCCGACCCTCTGGTAAAAAGGGCGACTCCCGTTCCGTGCCAGGTATCCCCGGCATCCAGAAGAATCGTCTTTCCCGGCATTTCGGCGCGGTATTTTTTGATGAGGGTTGCGAGGTTGGCCCAGCCTCCTATCTTCCCTTCCTTCATGGCAATATCCAGATAATTGCCCTCTTCCGGTTCCTTGTGATAGAGCGGACTAAGGTAGCCGTGGGTATCGTTTGTCCAGATTATCCTCAGCGTCTTCGGCTTGCCTGCCTGCCCCGCTTCCGCTTTATCCGTTTTGGGGTCATATGAAAGATATAGAAGCGCGGCGGCCAGGATAACCAAAACGGCAACCGGCATAAACGGCAATAATTTTCGAGACTTAATCATTTCTTTAACGCCGATGATCTAGCAGCCGCCGACCGTAACTTTTACCGTTGCTTTTCCGACCCACCTGCCGTGCTTGTTGCACTTCATCACGGCCATTATCGTGTTGGTGCCGCTGACCGCGCGTATCTGCGACGAGAAATAAACTTCGCCATTGGCAGGAGAGAATTCGATCATCCCTTTATGGATTATGGGGTCGTTGAAATTGAGTATTTCCACGCTCTGGATGTAATGGTCCTTCTCCATCGGGTGGTCGGAAACCGCATAAAAAGGAATAGTGGAACCGTCTTCCGCCACAAGCGGCATTTTCAGGGTGGGCACATGCGCCTTTTCAAATTCGGTCATATTTTCAAAATCCTTGGGCTGGTGAATCAGCGCCGGATCGAGTTTGTATCCCTCGATAACCTCGTATTCCGTGGCGCTGGCCGGAAGCACGACGCCCATCGGAATGGCCGACGCCAAAAGGGCCGATACGGCGGTCATCGACGTTTGCCTTAAGAATTTCCTTCTGTCTATAGTTTCGTTTTGCATTTACTACCTCCGGTTGCATGGAACAGGTTCATTAAACAGGCATGGGGCGGCGCCAGGCCGTAATTACCTGATGGTCGCCCCGTCTGCTTTCCTGTCTAACGGTTTACTGAAAAAGCCGATCCGGAACTTTTCCAGCCGCGGCTTGGTCGAAATAAATTCGCCCAAGCCTTTCAAATTGCTTGGCTTACAGAAGCCTGCTACTTCGCCCTCGGCACCCAGCGGATTCCGTTGTTACCGAATCCTACCTCGACGGTTTTGATCACTTCCATCTTCTCCGTGTCGATAAAGACGGCTTCGTTCGACCGCTTGCACGTCGCAAACCCGATTTTGCCGTCGGGCCTGTAACGTATGTTGTGCGAACCGAGCGGCGTATCAATCTCGCCAATTGCCTTGTCGTTCTTCGTGTCTATTACCGAAATAAAGGTTTCCTTTTCGTTGGCGCCCAAGGCCACGTCGCTTCTGCCGATCGGCCAGTAAAGTGCGTTGGCCTGGTTGCCGCCTTTAATGCGCGCGATAACCTTATGTTTCTTG
>JAZFVB010000044.1:0-2558 GCA_036447515.1 Nitrospinota bacterium | reverse complement strand
CATGCGGCAGACTGCGATCCGAGGTTCGTGGACGTGGGGCACATCCGCTTCGAAGACCCGTCGCTTACCGACAGGTATTTCGTTAACATGGCCAGCGTGGGGATGATAGCCCACATCGCCGAAAAGAAGGAAAAAGCCAGCAAGCTGGTTCCGACGGCGCTTCGATACGTCGTTCCATCGTTACAGGCCCTTTTCTCGTACGAGCCGCACGAACTTGAAATAAAGACCGACGATGCGCAGTTTACGGTAAACGCGCTGACGGTATCGATATCGAAGGGATCGTTCGCGGGCGGGGGGATGAAGTTCGGGCTGGACGTTGCGCTGGACGACGGTTTGTTCGAGGTAACCATCATCAAGAAATCTACCTCAATCAAGTTGGCGGCAAAGTTCGTCAAAATCTTTATAGGGAACTACAGGAACGAAAAAGAGATTGGAAAACTGATGACGCGCAGGATAGACATTAAATCGAAAACCCCGCTTCCGTGCGAGTTCGACGGCGAGATATACGGTTCTACCAACGTCTCGGTAAGGGTATTGCCGAAAGCCGTAAAGGTGTGCTTTCCGCGGTGAAAGCTATTTTCCCCTAACCAAAATAATCATTTATTACGATAAGTAGTTATGAAACGGATTACTTTAGACAGATTCTTCATAACGTTTATAACCGTATTCGTCTTGTTAGTTGTCAACCTTATAAGGAAAAAATCGCTGCCGCCAATAAATAGATTCATCCTATAGGCTCGTTAACTTGATAATGCCCCGCGGCTGAGGGCATACGATATTCAGGGTACACTTCCAAATCATTCTCTGGCGGCTATTTTACTTTCGTTGTGATAGTCATGGCACGTGCCGCAACCCGCGCTTACCGATTTTTCCTCGTGGCACTTGTATGATTTCTACGGTTTATATTTTTGAGCGTTATTCTTGCTTAAAATGGTTGATGATAATTGCGGGGATCACGCCAAAAGTAATTGGGTACTCTATGCTAAGGAGATCTATTTGAGGACTGGAACCGTGAGGCGCGCCGACACATATGCCCGCAGAAACAGCTTTATCGTTCCATGTACTTTTTGTAGACCGTAATGACAAAAAGAGCGATAAGGAATGCCCCGAAATACGCTTCTGAAAAAGCAAATAGTTTCCCGATACCGACAGGGGTATAGTCTCCATATCCAAGCAAAGCCAAAGTATCACAACATACCTATGCCCCCTTAATAGGCGGGGCAAGAAGTAAATGCTAAGACGATGGGTGGCGAGAAGCAATTGCTAAAGTGACTGTGGCCACTCTCCTTGCCACAGTAGTTGGCCACAGGAGGTTCCCGGTTTACGCGAGGCGGGAGTTCAAAATGCTAGAATACGGTTACCCGCCTTAACTTTGATTAATAAGCCGCCGTCATGGTGGTTTGGGAGGAAAAGATGAGTTACTTGCTCGCCATGGATCAGGGGACCACCAGCAGCAGGTCTATTCTCTTCGACATCGAAGGCCGCCCGGTAAGCGCGGCGCAGAAGGAGTTGGAGCAGCATTTTCCCAGCCCCGGCTGGGTCGAGCATGATCCGGAGGATATATGGCGCTCGCAAGTCGAGACCGCCAAAGAAGTTCTTGCGAAGGCCGGAGTGGAAGCCGGGGAAGTGGCGGCCATCGGCGTCGCCAACCAAAGAGAGACAACGCTAGTATGGGAACGTGCTACCGGGGCGCCCCTTCACATGGCGATCGTCTGGCAGGACAGGCGGACAACGGAACTTATCGACCGGCTGAAACGGGAAGGGCTCGAAAACTCTTTCCGCGATAAGACGGGCCTCGTTCTCGATCCCTATTTTTCCGGAAGCAAGATGCAGTGGCTTATGGATAACATCCCTTCTATTAAAGAGCGGGCCGCAAGGGGCGAAATCTGTTTCGGCACTGTCGATTCCTGGCTCATCTATCGTCTGACCGGCGGCAGGGTACACGCGACCGATGTAACCAACGCAAGCCGCACGCTACTTTTCAACATTCACACCATGGAATGGGACGATGAGCTTTTGGATATCTTTAAAATTCCAAAAAATTCTCTTCCTAAGGTTCTCCCTTCCACCGGGTGGTTCGGCAATACCGATCCGCAACTTTTTGGTGGCGCGATTCCGATTGCCGGAGTGGCCGGAGATCAGCAGGCCGCGCTTTTCGGGCAAGCCTGTTTCTCGCCCGGCATGGTCAAAAACACTTACGGCACCGGAGCGTTCGTTATGATGAACACCGGGGAAAAGCATTTCCTGGGAGATGGGGCGCTCACCACCCTGGCCTGGCAGCTTAAGGGCCAAAAACCAGTATATGCCCTGGAAGGTTCCATCTTTATCGCAGGCGCCGCCATCCAGTGGCTGCGCGACGGGTTGGGGCTAATAGAAAGCGCCTCCGAGGTCGAGGAACTGGCCCGCAAGGTTGACGATACCGGCGGCATCTACTTCGTTCCCGCCCTGACAGGCCTTGGAGCCCCTCACTGGGATCCTTACGCCCGCGGGCTGATAATCGGTATTACCCGCGGTTCCACGCGGGCCCACCTGATACGCGCCGCGCTGGAGGCGATGGC
>JAZFVB010000043.1:0-7835 GCA_036447515.1 Nitrospinota bacterium | reverse complement strand
GGTGGTCGGCACGCTGGGCCTCCTTGACGAGAACGAACGAAAGATGGTTAAGGGAATAATCGTGAACAGGTTCAGGGGCGACGCGTCGTTATTTGAAGACGGCGTGGAATTCTTAAAGAAAAAGACCGGTATCGATTCGGTATGGGTAGTCCCCGATTTCGGCTCGATAGAAATTGATTCAGAAGACAGTTTGGCGCTTGATAAGTTAATAGACCCGCAAAATGTAGTTGATATCGATAAAGAAAAAGTAAACATAGCGGTAATACGCTTTCCGCACATATCGAATTTCACCGATTTCGCGCCCCTTGTGCGCGAGCCATGCGCGAATCTTTTTTACATGGCGCGTGTGCCGCACGAAAAGGAACTTGAAGGCGTTGACCTTTTAATCCTGCCCGGCACAAAGAACGTTCGCGCCGACCTTGAATGGCTTAAAAGTTTCGGTTGGGCCGAAAGAATAAAGAAATACTACGACAGTGGAGGCAGGGTGTTTGGCATTTGCGGCGGCTACCAGATCCTTGGAAACGAAATAAGCGATCCCCATGGCGTTGAAGGAAAACCGGGAAGCGCCGAAGGTCTTGGGCTTTTGGACATCAAAACGATAATGGAAGAAAGCAAAAAACTTTCGCGCATAAAAGGAAAGTGGCTGAGTAGCGGGCTTAAGGTAAGCGGATACGAAATACATATGGGAAGAACCGAGCTTGGCGCCGATGCAGAACCGGTAATTGAACTGGAAGGCGGAGGCACCGGGCGTTACGAAGGCGCGCATGACAAAAAGGGCAGGGTATGGGGTTCGTACCTTCACGGTCTTTTCGACGAAGGAATATTTAGAAATTCTTTTCTTGGGTCGATTAAAGAGGGTGTTTGCGCAAAGCATGGCCAAAAAAGCCAAGAAATTTCGGCGGCGTCTTACAAACAAACCCAGTACGACATGCTGGCCGAACATTTTAAAAAACATATCGACGTGGAGCGGCTGATTGAAATCGCCGGTTTAAAAGGAACATATGCCGATGGATGAAGATATAAAAGGCCTTAACGTAATATTCACGGGGGAAGGCAAGGGGAAGACCTCCGCCGCCATGGGCGTTGTGCTTCGCGCCGTGGGGCACGGGTTCAAATGCCGGGTGATACAGTTCATTAAAGGCTCCATCGATACCGGCGAACTTCATACGGCGGAAAAACTTGCGCCGCAACTTGAAATCGTCCGCGCGGGAAAAGGTTTTACTTGGAGCGCTAAAGTCTCTCCTGAAGAACACAAGGCCGCCGCCCAGCATGGAATCGAAGAGGCGAAAAAAAGTGTTGCGGATTTCTCGCTTAATGTCGTCGTCCTTGATGAAATCCTCTATGCGCTTTCAAAAAACCTTATCGGGCTGGAACAGGTAAAGGAACTGATGGAGACCAAACACGGACGGCTGCACCTTATACTCACCGGACGCGGCGCGCCGGATGAATTAATTGACATGGCCGATATGGTTACTACAATGCGGGAAACAAAACATCCGTACAAAAAAGGCATTCCGGCGCAAAAGGGCCTGGATTATTAAATGAGGCGGGACAATGAAGGCATGGGTACTTAAAGAACCTAAGCCGGTAGAGGAAAACCCACTTGCGTTTGAGGAAGTCGAAACCCCAAAGCCCGCTGAAGGCGAACTCCTTATAAAAGTTTCGGCGTGTGGCGTATGTGGAACGGACATACAGACGGTGGAAGGAACGCTTCCATTGCCCACGCTGCCGATAATACCCGGCCATCAGGTTGTCGGGAAGGTTGCCGAACTCGGCGGGGGATTAGATGAAGGGGCTTCCGGTTTTAAAGTGGGAGACCTCGTGGGCGTATCGTGGCTTTACTGGGCGTGCGGCAAATGCCGCTATTGCACAAACGGGATGGAAAACGTTTGTGAAAACCAAAAGCTTTCCGGCTACCACGTAAATGGCGGCTATGCCGAGTACATGACAGTCCCTGCCGATTTCGCTTTTTCCATACCGCAAGGTTTCGATGCCGTTCACGCCGCGCCCCTTCTTTGTGGCGGCATTATCGGCCTGCGCGCGCTAAGGCAATGCGGGATAAAAAAGGGCGGCAGGCTGGGGCTTTTTAATTTCGGGCTTCACGCGCACATAGTCATACAGATAGCGATACACGAAGGCGTGGAGGTTTACGTTTTCACGCAAAAAGAAATGCACAAAAAACACGCGCTGGATTTGGGGGCGAAGTGGGCGGGGGCTATGAACGAAAACGACGAAAACGGCGAAAACGATGAAAGGCCGCCGGAACTTTTGGATGCGGGAATTACGTTCACTTCCGCGGGGGCTGTATTACCTGCGGCGCTCGAAAGGATGGACAAAGGCGCTACGCTTGTCGCCCTGGGGGTTACGGTGGAAAAGATACCCGCGCTAATTCACGAAAAGCATCTTGCAAATGAAAAAAAACTTTGCACCGTTACCAACCTTACACGGAAAGACGCCAAAGAGCTTTTCGAGTTGGCGGCCCGAATACCGTTAAGGACGGACGTAGAGACGTACTCCCTTGACGAAGCGCCGGAGGTTTTAAAAAGACTTAAGGCCGGCAAGGTTAAGGGCTCGGCGGTCTTGAAGCTGGATTGATGGAGTGTGGGAAATTTTCGCTGTTCCATTTTTAGACTGGGGCTTTCAATTATGGAGCAGGGGTGTAGCTGAATTCGCTTGCCCACGTAACAAAATTAAGACGCAATTTACGGTAAAAAGCTGATAAAAAAGGTTATATTTTTCATTTAGTAGCGTGGTATCATAATTGCAAATCCTCCCGGCGGGGGATTGTGCTTCCCCATGTAGATGTTGGGACGTTGGCCTCTTTTTTTTTGGTTAAAGGGCCGCACCGCATGTTTCGATAGTATATTTAAGTGAATTATTTTAATTCCTTAATAGTTGCTGGAGGGTAATAATGTCTGATAAAAAAACCATCTTATCGCTTAGCACCGAAGACCGATTATTCAAACCTTCGTCGGATTTCAGCCGGAAGGCGCACGTTAAAAGTTTTGAAGATTACAAAAAAGTGTACCGAAGATCGGTTGACGACGAAGATAATTTTTGGGCGGAAAAAGCGGAAGGCCTGCACTGGTTCAAAAAATGGGACAAGGTCCGCGAAGGCGGGTTCGACAATAACGCTAACTTCAAGTGGTTCGTAGGCGGAAAGCTGAACGTCTCCTATAATTGCCTCGACAGGCACTTGGACACCGCCAGAAAAAACAAAGTCGCAATTAGGTGGCAAGGCGAACCCGAAGAAGACGTACGCGATATCACATACGCCGAACTCCATAAGGAAGTCTGCCGCTTTGCCAACGTGCTCAAAAAGCATGGCGCAAAAAAGGGCGACAGGATAACGATCTACATGCCGATGGTCCCCGAACTGGCGATTGCCATGCTCGCGTGTACCAGGATAGGCGCGCCGCACAGCATAATATTCGGCGGGTTCAGCGCGCAGTCCATTGCGGACAGGGTAAAAGACGCCGGTTCAGATTTCGTGATTACCTGCGATGCGGGATACCGCGGGGGCAAGACGATTCCCTTAAAGAAAAATGTAGATGAGGCCATCGACATGACGAAGGGGATGATAAAAAAATGCATCGTTTATAAACGCACCGGCTCCGAAGTAAAGATGGAGGAAGGGCGCGACTTTTGGTGGCACGAGGAAATGGCCGCCGGAGACATCAGCGACGATTGCCCCGCCGAAGAGATGGATGCGGAAGACCCCTTGTTCATCCTTTACACATCCGGCAGTACGGGAAAACCCAAAGGCGTTTTGCACACTACGGGCGGATACCTCGTTTATGTGAAGGAAACCTTCAAGTACATCTTCGATTACAAAGATGAAGACATTTTCTGGTGCACCGCCGATATCGGATGGGTGACGGGACATAGCTACATCGTGTATGGCCCCCTTGCCGAAGGCGCTACAAGCGTGATGTTCGAGGGAATTCCCACATATCCGAATCCGGACAGGTTCTGGAGGATATGCGACAAATTCAAGGTAAACATTTTCTACACCGCACCTACGGCTATCCGGGCCCTTATGGTTACCGGCAAGGAGTGGGTGGAGAAGTGCGATCTCGGTTCACTGCGCCTGCTGGGCTCCGTGGGCGAGCCGATAAACCCGGAAGCCTGGATGTGGTACCACACTCACGTTGGCAGGGAAAAATGTCCGATTGTCGATACGTGGTGGCAGACCGAGACAGGGGGCATTCTTATAACCCCGCTTCCGGGTGCGATAGCCACTAAACCGGGTTCGGCCACTTTTCCGTTTCCGGGCGTCCAGCCGGTGATCGTGCGCGAAGACGGCACGGAAGCCGCTCCGAACGAGGGGGGTTACCTGTGCATCAAAAAGCCGTGGCCGGGCCTGATGCGCACAGTTTACGGCCATCACGATAGATTCGTGGAAACTTACTTCTCGCAGTACCCCGGCATGTATTTCACCGGAGACGGCGCGAGGTGCGATGAGGACGGTTATTACTGGATTATGGGGCGGGTGGACGACGTGCTTAACGTATCCGGCCACCGCATTGGTACGGCAGAAGTGGAAAGCGCACTTGTGTCGCACGATCTTGTGGCGGAATCGGCCGTGGTCGGCTACCCGCACGATATAAAGGGGCAGGGCATATACGCTTATGTGACCCTTATCGCAGGGCAGGAGAACTCGGACATGGACGAACTGCGCAAAAAGCTTCTTGGCCACGTGGCAAAGGAAATCGGGCCGATAGCCAAACCGGACAAAATACAGTTCTCGCAGGCGCTTCCCAAGACGCGAAGTGGCAAAATAATGCGTAGAATATTGCGAAAAATAGCCACTGGTGATATCAATGAGCTCGGCGATACCAGCACTTTGGCCGATCCGGGCGTGGTGACGGCGCTTGTCGATAATAGGGTATGAGACGTTACAATACAAGCGTTTATGGGGTGCTAGCTTGACTGGAAAGTGTTAAAAAGTTGATAAAAGTCATATTTTCGTTGACTTGAGTAGAATTAAGGATTATATTTATTAACCACTTGAGCCCCGTTTATGAGGGAGAGATTAAAACGAGTGATTCTGACATTGGATTTACATAAGGTTACATAATTTAACACTTATTTTCGTTAGGGGGAAATATGTCTGCATCTGTTGTTTGGTTATTTATCTTTGTCCTGATGTATTGGGCATACTGCATATTCTGGGGCGTAAAAGGCGCCCAGATGGCAAAATCCGCATCGGATTATTTCATTGCAGGTCGCTCGATAAGCATATGGGTTTTCGTTCTGGCGGCTACGGCCACATCTTTTTCGGGATGGACTTTTATGGGTCATCCGGCGCTTGTATGGCGTGACGGTATTCCATACGGGTACGCATCTTTTTACGCGATAACGATTCCATTTACGGGCGTTATCTTCCTGAAACGCCAGTGGCTGTTGGGAAAACGTTACGGATTCGTAACACCCGGCGAGATGTTCAGTTCCTATTACGGAACCGACGCTATGCGATATCTCACCGTTTTGGTGGCGATGGTTTTTTCGGTTCCGTACCTCGGCTTACAGCTCAGGGCGTCGGGCTTCCTTTTCAACGTTTTGACTGACGGTATGATGTCTCTTAATACCGGAATGTGGCTCCTTGCGATTATCGTTGTTCTCTATGTGGGACTTGGCGGACTGCGCTCTGTGGCGTACGTCGATACGGTTCAGTGCATACTCCTCGCGGCCGGTATTAGTTTGATCGGGATAATTGCCCTAAACGCGGTGGGCGGATGGAGCAAATTGCAGGAAGGCATCGTCGACCTCTCCCAGAACAAGCTGGCCCATGTTGTTACCGTAAAGGGAGACAAGCTAAAACTCTACGATTCGGGCGGAGCCCGGATTAACAGCCCGGAGTATATAACCGCGATGAAGGGTTTCCTTGACGAAAAAGGCAAGAACCTCGTGCGCACAAAAGACTCTGGCGGCAATTACGTCGAGTTCTGGAACAAGGTCAAGAACACGGGTACCGGCATAGAAGTAGGCGCAGACGGTTCGCTGGCCTCGCCGATGAAGGTTGCCTGGCAGTCCAAGATAAAAGTAACGCCAGACGGGTACGCGCATTTTATCGCCATCCCCGGCGTTATACAGTTCGTTGTTCCCGGAACCAAGGCCAAGGGCGGCGTATGGACCGGAATAATGATCCTTACCTACATGTTCGCGCTGATGGGCATTCAGTCCGCCCCGGCGTTTTCAATGTGGGCCTTTGCAAATAAGAACCCGGCCCCGTTCGCTCCTCAGCAGGTGTGGGCCTCTTCGTTCGGGATAGGAATCATCATCCTTACGGCGACATGGATACAGGGCTTCGCGGGCCACATCCTCATCAGCCAGGATGTAATCAGCCCGATACCGGGCGGCAAGCAGGCAATGCTGGTGCCCGATCTTATCAACCTTATGGCCGATACGGCGCCGTTCCTCGTCGGTCTTTTGGCCGTGTGCGCACTGGCGGCCATGCAGTCAACCGGCGCGGCTTACATGTCCACCGCATCGGGCATGATCACGCGCGATATCTATAAACATCTTTTCGCCAAAGACCTCGGTCATACCGCGCAAAAGATGGTGGGCAGGGTATCGGTTCTTATAGTCGTAGGCCTGGCCCTTGTTATAGCCACATTCGCCACCGACGCGCTCGTTATGCTTGGCGGCCTGGCCGTTAGTTACGGTTTCCAGATGTGGCCGGCCCTTATCGGCATATGCTACGTTCCGTGGCTTACAAGGCAGGGAATTGTGGTTGGCCTTATCGCGGGACTCATAGCGGTTACGGTAACTTACATCGGCGATTTCGGCGTAAAATACGCATTGACGATACACTCGGCGGGATGGGGAATTATCTTCAATCTCGGCTTGGCGATAGCGATATCGGCGGTAACGCAGCCCGATAAATCCGAAGCCGACCGTAGGCTGGAATTCCACACCTTCCTCAACACGCACGCCGGAGTGCCGGCCGAGAAAAAAGGCCTGATCCCGTTTGCATGGGCCCTCGTCATCGGCTGGTTTCTCCTTGCCATCGGGCCGCTTACGCCGGTTATCGGCAACTCGATTTTTGGCAGCCCGCTCGACGCTTCCACGTGGACATTCGGCATGCCTTCAATCTGGGCATGGGCGCTTCTCATGTGGGCCATAGGCGTTTTCATGATGTGGTTCCTGGCCTATTACATGGAGTTCTCCACGAACATTAAGGGAGACTTCGAGGGTATAGACGACTACGCGGACGCGGAAGGCCTGCAGAAGGCTCCGGTACGCATGGATCTCGACAGCCCGTAAGATTTGATCTGAAGGATTTTAGGCGCCGGCGGTTGTGAACCGCCGGCGCTTTTTTTGTTAGGATTACATATATGAAGCGATCAGCTCTAACGGTATTTACGGCAATGATGGTCTTTTCGGCGTGCGTAAGGGTGACTCCCTTTGAAGAGGACATGAATAGGGCCGGCCGCTTTTTTAAAGAGGAAAAATATGCCGAAGCCGTGCGCACCTTTACCGAAATTCTGGATAAAGACTACGAGTTGGAATCTCCCGCGCACGAAGCCAGCATTTACGTCAACAGGGGGAATGTCTATCAGATAATGAACCGTTATGACGATGCCTTGCGGGACTACAACGTGGCGATCAAAATTGCTCCCGATATCGGCGAACCTTACGCAAACCGAGGGGTTCTTTATGACCACATGGAACAGTACGAAAAGGCTGTTGCCGATTACACGAAAGCGCTGGAGTTGAACGAAGAACTGGGAGAGCCGCCCGGTATCTTTCGCAGGATTTTGTATAATCCGTCGAATATCCATACAATCAAGGATAGGCTGGAATTCCTGGAAGGATTCATGAAGGCGCAC
>JAZFVB010000042.1:0-5518 GCA_036447515.1 Nitrospinota bacterium | reverse complement strand
TTGCGACGTTGCCGGCCGCTCCAAGCATCGTTAGTTTTGCGTGGCGGCGCACGAAGCCGAACGTCGGGTGAGGTTCCAAGTGAGATGAGTCGTTATAAATCCGCGCGGCATAGAAAGACAGGTCGAACCCGCTGAACACGCCGTTAAGGGCCAGGGCGTACTCCATATTTTCCGACGCGCTTTCGGGTTTTTCTTCAGGCGGGGGCGCTGCCGGCGCGGGGTAGAAATCGCCGCCGTAGGCCGGTTCTTTATTGAACCTTATTTCCGGAATTATAATCGCGCTGACGCTCCAGCCGCCAAAATAGTAGTCGCCGCGCAACATCGTTACCGGCAGGCGGAGGTCTTCGATATCGACCATGCCCGGTTCGCGCGAATCGAGCGGGTTCAGCACGTCGGTTACGCGTATGTTGTCGGACTTGCCCCAAACCATTATCTGCCTGCCGAGTTTCAAATCCACATTCGATGTAAGCGATCCCCGCGCGTAAACTTCCTGGAGTTCGGCTTGGACTTCGTTGGAATCGAGGACTTCATCGGTGTAATCGCCGCGCCCGTTGACGGAATAGGCGAAATCGTAAAAGCCCACTCCCTGCACGACGGACTTCCAGCCTTCCGAAAGTTTTAAGTCCACTTGAAGGTTAACCTCCGAACGCAGGCGCGAAAGGCCCCTGTAATCGGTCCGGCCCGGCGGCGGCGTTTTGTGCGCGTAGTTGTACGAACTCTTTAACGCAACGGAACCCGAAAGCTCCAACGGAGACGGCTTTTCCCTTTCCGCCGCTTTCCTTGTCACCGAGCTTTCCATTGCGCTTTCCGGTGAGCTTTCCGGCATCTCGTCTTCCGCCATTTCATCTTCAAAGCCGCCAAGCGCTTCGTCGAGTTCGCTTTCCGCATGGAGGTTGGCTGGAGATGCAAGTATGAAAAAGGCGGCGATAAGGGCCGGAATCAGTTTATTAAACGTCATTTTACTTGCCGCGTCCAAATGGGGTTTATTGCAAACCTTTTTCCAATCGCCGTACCGTAAAAAAATCGTCGCTCAGGTTCTGGTTGAACTTCACATTGCTGAACTTCAATATCGTCTTGTGCAGGGTCGTCTTGCCTTTCTTTGTGGTCATGTGTATTTCCGTGCCCACCCATATGCCGTCGATCTGTTCAAGCTTTTTCACGTCCCTGTACTTGAGCTTTTTGCCTTTCTTCACCCAGTTAACGGCGCGGACGACTACATAATTGTCCTGCCTAACAAAGGCTACGGATTTGGTGTACCCTGATTCTTTAATCACATCGTTTGTTCGCGGCGTCGATTCTATCACCCACACCTTGTGGCCGCGCACCTCGCTTTCCTTAAGGAGTTTGAAGTCGTAGTCCTCAAGGTCGCGGTCGGTCATGTCGTAGTAGGTGAAGTCCGAACCCATGAAACTGCCGGACTTGTCGCTGGAAGCTATGCGCTTTGTTTTCCTAAGTTCGGGCAAAAAAAGCCACTGGTCGTCGTCCTTTTCGGGGTCGTCGTAGTCGTATGTCAAAAAGCCGGTGTCCTTTACATCCGCCGGATGGAGAAAGAACGTGATCCGCTGTTCATCGTTGCCTTTATCTTTCGAGAACGATTTTATGCGGCGCACCCTTTTGTTGCCCTTTTTGTCTATCAGTATCATTTCCATTTCTGACGTTCCGTTGTCGCCGTCGTCGCGCGCATCGGCCTTTTCCATTATCGAGCGCGCCTTTGGGTCATCGATGGAGTCGTCGGCGAAGGCGGGAGCGGCGCCCGAGGTCAGCAAAAAGGCAACAACAAGGAGAATTCCGGGTGTTAAAAGGTTGTGCTTCATTTTGTTTACCCTCCTCAAATAATTTATTTCCATTCGCTTATTTCGGTTTCTACTCCGTCTTCAGGTTTTTCATCGTCCGTCATCTCCGTTTCCTTCGGCTCGAAGATCGTCATAAGGGCGGGCGCAAGGAAGAAGTCGGCTAAAAGGGCGGTAATAATGGTGAAGCCCGTTATAAGGCCGAAGTTGAAAATGTTGTTCATGGACGCGAACATGAAGACGAAAAAGCCCAGCGACAGCACGATGGTCGTCGTAAGCATCGCCCTGCCCGCCGTCAGAAGCGTCCGTCGGGTGGCTTCCCGCACGTCGCCGGTGTGGTGGTGGTAACGCCTGAAGTTGTGCATGAAGTGCACGGTGTCGTCAACCGCCAGGCCGATGGCTATGGAGCCTATGAGCATCGTGAACATGTCCATCGGTATTCCGGTGGCTTTAATCAGCCCCATTGCCATTATTATCGGCATCAGGTTGGGTATCATGCTAAGCAGGCCGTACTTTACGCTTCCTAAAAGAAGTATCATCAGGAACGTAATGACGACGAAGGCGAAGCCGTAGCTCTTTGCCGTGGTGACAACCGTAGCGGAAATCGTCCTGAAAAGGAGCGATACCATACCGGTAACGGCTATATCAGCATCGTTCCCGATGGTCTTTTTAAACTTTCCTTCTATGTACTTTACAAAGTCGCCATAAAGGATCGCATCGCGCCACGGCGTTTTTATGGTGAAGCGGCCCTTGGAGAACCGGCTGTCCACGACGTCTTCGAGGTCGTCCGAGCCGCTGTTTTCAAAAAGAAGCAGTTCCTGCGCTATCAGTTTCCTGTTGTCGGGAATGCTATAAAACTCTTCGCGGTTTTCGTTGAGGGCCTTGTTGATTTCTTTCAGTATGTCCGAAATCGAAAACGTTTTGCCTACGAAAATTTCACCGTCGTCGTATTTCCCGATTTCGGCGGAAAGGGCGTCCAGCTTTTTTAATAATGCCGGATCGTGCAGGCCGTTTTCCTTTTTTGTATCTACGATAACCTCCAGGGTTATGGAGCCTTTAAGCTCGCGGTCTATTTTTTCGGTCGCCTGCCTTATCGGGTGCTTTTCCGGAAACCATATCAGCGGATTGTGCGAAAGCCTCAACTGGGAGGCAAGCGCAAGCCCGATAAATATCAACACCGCGCTTACGGCGACTATGGCTTTCGGATGGCCGGTAGAGAAGTCCGCAATTCCGATAAGGACCCGGTCCATGAACGTGCCCTTTACTTCGCCTCCTCCGCCTTGATGATGGGCTGCGGCTTCCTTTCGTTTTATCGGAACGATTGCAAGGAGCGCCGGCAGCAAAACGATGGTGTATATAAAGGCCAGCATCACGCCCGCGCTGGCGAAGTGTCCAAGGTCGGCAATCGGCGCCAAGTCGGCGAGCGCGAAGGAAAAAAGCCCCGCCGCCGTTGTGAGGCTGGTCATGAAAATCGCAAGGCCGGAATGCCCCAAAGCGAAGGCGATGGAACCTTCCTTATCGCCCGTGTGCGTATATCGCCTGTAGAAGATTACCAGCAGGTGTACGGCATCCGCCACGCCAACGGCCATTATGAACGAGGGAAGAATCTGCGTTGGCAACTTTATCGATACCCCGAATATGGCCATCAGGGACACGGTGCTGAGAAGCGAAGCAAGGACTATAAAAAGCGGAAAGATTACCCCTGTAATCCTTCTGAACACCACGGCCAGAACAACGCCGATGATGAGTATCGTAAGTTTTATGAAGCGCCGCATGTCGTTCATCATGTTCCGCTTCAGGTCGTTCGTTACCACCGGCGACCCGGCGGCAAAAATGCGGAAATCAGGAGCTTCGTATCGCGCAATCACCTTTTTAACGGCGTTTACAACCTCCGAATTTTCCTTGTCGGTAAGGAATTCGCGCGGGGCGGCGTCCTTTGCGGGTTCTCCTTCCTCTTCGAAACCTTCCATAACGTCGACTGCCGCGCCTTCGGACGAATAAGCATCCGTTTTTATCGCCACCGTGGTGAAGCGTCCGTCTTCGGAAATCAGAAAATTGCGGTAGTTTTTGTTTGAAAGAACGCGCTCCTTGAGCTTTTTGAGTTCATCCTCGGTTTTAGGGAAGTTTTCAAGCAGGTCTTCGACAATCAATTCGTCTTTTTCGCCGCGCGTATTGCGGGCGTTAACCAGGCTTGTGATGTCGTCCACGTACGGCGTCTCGTTTTCGAGGTCTTGGTGGAAGTTTTTGAGTTTTTGCAAAAATCCCCTGTCGAACACGTCCGGCGGCTGAATCGCTATTATCAGTATTTCGTCGCGGCCGAACTGGTCGCGGAATTCGTTATAGGCAATGAGGATGGGGTCGTTATCGTGCAAAAAGCCTTCGGTGGAGGTATCTATCGTAATTTTGGGAAGCTGGGAAACCAATGCCCCAATAAATAAGAACATGATGAAAAGGGCCTTGAAGCGGTTCCGGAAAACCAGGCGGCCGAACAGCTCGAATTTATTTTCTATACGGTTTCTTATTTTAGACATCTTGGTTCTCCTTGTTTTGCGTTTGATCGCTAACCCGCAGCGCTTTTAGCAAAATGTCGGCCAAGTCCTCCGCGGCCTGTTCTACCGGCAACATGGACGCTTCTGAGTTCAGCGCGGATATTCTTTTCCTTATCGGCTCTCCGGCCGTGTAAAGGAGCAAAGTGCCTATGACCATCATGTGCACGATGAACGGGTTTACGTGCCCGAAGACTTTTGCTTTTTTGCCTTCTTCAAGTATCGATACGGTGCATGAGATTATGCGTTTCATTTGCATTAAAGCTTCGTCGGGGAGGCTTGCGCCGCCGGACGCTATTTCACGGAGCATAATCCGGGTGAAAGTTATGTTTGAGCCAAAGGTCTTCGCCTCGGTCATTATGTGGCTTTTCAGTTTCTCATCTGGAGGCACGTCCCTTTTAAGGTTTTTGTACATTTCATCGGCGAGGCTTGCCATGACCATGGTCAGGACTTCGGCGTAGAGCGCGGCCTTGTCGCCGATCTGGTAATAGAGCGTTGCCTTGTTTACCCCGGCCCTGTTTGCAATTTCATCGACCCTTGCGCCGCCGAACCCCTTGTCCGAAAATTCTTCGGCGGCGGCCCGGAGGATTTTTTCCTTTATGTCAATGCCTTTATCGACGCCGGATTTAAGATTCACCGCATCTCCATTTCAAAAAGGCCAGCCGCTTAACTAACTGGTTGGTTAAACTATATGGTTGATAATACCCGGAAAGTCCGCAATGTCAATAACTTTTTTGCGCGTATTTTATCAATCAGTTACCGGGAAATGAGGTTTCAGTTAAATCTAACGATTGAATTTTATTCAGAAATTATGCTCTAAATGGAGACCGGTGTGCACACACGATCCTTATAAATAACGCAGATACGCTCCGGCCATATCTATAAATGGGAACCGATTATCCGTAGGCTATTTGGCGGAAATTTTGGCGACGCTTCGACCCAGCCGCGCTACGCGGCGCGCGACGGTATTCTTATGAAGGATACCCTTGTTTGCGGCGGAATCGATAATGGCTTGTGCCTTTTTGAATTCCGCTAGCGCTTTTTCCTTATCTCCGGCGCCGGCAAGTTCCAACACCTTTTTGGTGACGGATGCAATCCGGCTCTTATAACTTACATTTCTATCCTGGCGCCTTTTGTCCTGCTTTACCCGTTTTACTACCGACTTGTGTACCTTTGCCAATT
>JAZFVB010000041.1:0-5453 GCA_036447515.1 Nitrospinota bacterium | reverse complement strand
TGATATAGAATGAATTCCGATGAAATACATCGTGGTCTTTAAGGGCAGGCTTGCCGAAGGGAAGGAACCCGAAAGCGTAAAGAAAAAACTGGCCGATATTTTCAAACTTAAAGCAAAGACCGTTGAAAAGTTTTTTTCGGGTAAAATGTGCATTATTAAAAAGGACGTGGAGCTAAAGACCGCGCAAAAAATACAATTTTATTTTGAAAAAGCCGGCGCCGTCTGCGAGGTTATGACTTATGAAGACAAAATTCCCGAGCCTCCCCCGAATATCGATTTCGAGGACACTTCCAAACTGATCCTGAAGATGGAAAGTGAATTCGTAACATGCCCGAAGTGCGGACTGGAACAGGAAAGCGTCCACGAATGTAAAAGGTGCGGGGTTGTTTTCGAAAAATACATTAAGGAAGAAAGGCCCAGGATATTTAACTGGGGCCCTTAGGCCGGATTTCTTAACAAAGGGATTGGATTATGAAAAAATTGCTGAAAGAACGACTAATAGAACATAACGACGTTTTCACAAAGATGGCCGAAGACGCCGCATTTATCGAATCTGTCGGCAAGGCGGGCGAGATGGCCGTAAGCACGTTTAAAGGCGGCGGCCGGATACTCCTTTGCGGCAACGGCGGCAGCGCGGCCGACGCCCAGCACATCGCCGCGGAACTTGTCGGCAGGTTCAAGGCGGAGCGAGCCCCCCTTCCCGCGATGGCGCTTACCGTAAACACTTCGTCGCTTACGGCAATCGGCAACGATTACGGGTACGACGAGGTCTTCTCGCGGCAGGTAGAGGCATTCGGCGCGAAGGGCGACGTGCTTATCGGCATTTCCACCAGCGGGAATTCGCCAAACGTCATAAAGGCGATACTTAAGGCGAAGGAAACCGGAATATCCGCAATCGGCATGACGGGCAACAGGCCGGGTACCGAAATAGAAAAAGCCTCCGACGTGTGCATACAGGCGCCGTCCGACGACACCCCCCGCATTCAGGAAGCGCACATCTTTATCGGCCACCTTATCTGCGAATACGTGGAGAACGAGCTTTTCAAATAGGCCGATGGAGACAATCGGCAGTCTGCACAGGCACATAGTCATGCGCAACATCCCATTCGAGATCGAAGAAGTTCGGGTGCTTCGCGAGCTTCGCATACCCAAAATAAAATCGTTAAGCGAACTGCCGGAAAAGGAAATCGCCAAAAACATCAAAAAGGCCATTGACCTTGGATACGCGCTCATAGAAGCAAAGGCCGTTTACCGTACGTTCAAACTGGTAAAACCGGAAGGCGAACCGCCCGGAATCGAAGAAAGCCCCGGCCTTTTTTTCGGTAAGAAGATAGCAAAAGATTTGGGCGCGTGCGACTGGGTGACGCTCCTCCTCGCCACCATCGGTCCGGCCCTGCCCGACCGCGCCGACGAGCTTAAAAACGATGAGGCCTCGGATTCGTTCTTTCTGGAAAATGTAGGCGGGTGGATGGCGGACTACCTTGCCGAAAAGGTGAACGAAAGGATCACGCTGGAAGCGGCCAAAAACGGCTACGAAACGGGCTTTCGCTACGCCCCGGGATACGGCGACTGGACGCTGGACGCCCAGCCCGAAATGCTGCGGCTGTTGGAATCTGAAAAACTCGGCGTTAAGCTAACCGATACGAAGATAATGATCCCGCGCAAAAGCGTTTCCGCCGCCATCGGCTGGAAACCGAAGGGATAAATTGCGCGAATTATGCTATTATATATGGTGAAGAACAGATATTCATCACGAAGGAGGCAATTATAAATGAAAGAAAAAGTTGAAGTAGTACTCGAAAAAATCAGGCCGATGCTTATGGCGGACGGCGGGAACGTGGAGCTTGTGGACGTAAAGGATAACGTTGTGTCCGTTAGGCTTCAGGGCGCGTGCGGCTCGTGCCCCAGCGCGACTTACACCCTTAAAATGGGCATCGAGCGCATGATGAAAGAGGAGATTCCCGAAATCGAATCGGTTGAGCAGGTGCCTTGAGCCCGGACACGAAAATTCTGGTCCATCCCCGCTCTATACTTGTATTTCTCGGCGTATCCCTCATTGGATACTGGCTCTTGGCCGGTTCGCTTAACAGGGTCGACATCGTTCAGGCAAAGGAAATCATCCCCGCGCCCGAAGTCGTCCTTGAAAAACTGGAAGGCGGAAAGATTCCCCTTAAGGACTATCGCGGCAAGTGGGTATTCATTAACTTCTGGGCGACATGGTGCCCGCCGTGCATTAAGGAAATGCCGGCCATGGAGGGGTTCTATAATAAGTTTAAAAAGCATAACCTCGTAATGCTGGCGGTTTCCATCGACAAGAAAAAGGAACTGGTGGTGGAGTTCGTGAAGAAATATAACCTCACATTCGAAATTTTCATTGATTCCGAGACGAAAGTGGCCAAACAGTTCGGCGTTAAGGGAATACCGGCAACTTTTATCCTTAACCCGCAAGGCGAAATCGTATCCCAGGCGGCCGGGGCGAGGAAATGGATGGACCCCTCAATAATCGATTATTTTGAAAAACTGATGGCCGTCAAGGAATCGGAAAAAGACAACTCTTAAGGCAATTGAAAGACGATTCCCCGCCTTCTTGCCGCCTTCTTACTTCGTGGCCCATAGGTACTGGAATAGGCAGCGGCGTTGCCGTTGCGGCGAAGGGAATTCACGGGGCGCTTAATGCGAGAGGCTTTAAGGCCGAGTTTATCGCCCCTTCGTTTCCATCTGGCGGATACCTTGCAACCAGCGCAAGGAGGGTTCTTTACAATTTGTCGCTCGGGTTGCCGCTGATATCCGACCGCCGCGTTGACGATCCCCGCACGCCTTTGGTGACGTTCGATTTCGACGGGTTTTTTTTTCTCCGCGCGTAAGGTTCGCCTGCGTTAACGGCGGCCTGATGGCCGACATCGTCCGCTTCGAAACGGGCGTTACCCGCAAGGCTGTACAGGTTATGGCTCTCCTTGAAAAGCGGGCGGCGCAAAAGGCGGACAACGTCTTCGTTCCCAGCGACTATGCGGCCAAAACCCTCCATCGGTATTATGGAATTCCATCCAGGAAAATCTCTATCATGCACAATGGAATATTCTTCGATGAATGGACGGCGGCGGTGGACGCCGCGCCGCTGGAAAAAAAGAGGCCGCCGACGGCGCTGGCGGTCGCGCGCCTTTACAGGCGAAAAGGGATTGACGATCTTATCCGCGCATGGCCTGAGGTATTGGCGCGGGTGAACGGTGCGAGACTGCGTATAGCGGGCGGCGGGCTTGAATATGAAAACCTCAAAAAACTTGCCGATGAACTTGGCCTTTCTGGATCGGTTCATTTTACCGGCGATGTGCGCGGCAGGGATGAAATGGCCGGACTGTACGCCAATTGCGACGTCTTCTGCCTTCCCAGCAGGCATGAAACGTTCGGGCTGGTTTACCTTGAAGCAATGGCGGCCGGTAAACCGATCGTCGCCCTCAATACAACCGCCGTGCCTGAAGTGGTTCGCGACGGCGTGGACGGTCTTCTGGTAAATGAAGGCGATGCCGGAAAACTGGCCGAAGGAATAACTTTTCTCCTTGAAAATCCAACAGAGCGTGCAAGAATGGGGCAGTCGGGAAAAGAGAGGGTAAAGACGCATTTTTCATGGACGAAGGTCATAGCGCCGCTCATTGAATGGATGGAGGAATAATATGCTGACCGGTAAGATAGCGTTAATAACCGGAGGCGGCAGGGGAACCGGCCGGGCCGTTGCGCTCCTTTTCGCCAAAAAAGGCGCGGATGTTATCATATGCGCCCGCGGCGCCGACGAGCTGAACGAAACCTCGGAGCTTGTCCTTAAAAGCGGCGGGAAGTGCGAACCGGTTGTTTGCGACGTCGGTAATGAAAAACAGGTAAAAGGTATGTTCGGCAAAATTGAGGAAAAACACGGGCGGCTGGACATACTTGTAAACAACGCCGGGATATTCGCATCCGGCCCGATGCAGTCCGCCACGCTCGAAAAGTTTGAACATGTTTTCAACGTAAACTGCACGGGCGCGTTCCTTTGCTGCCGCGAAGCGTTCGGGCTGATGAAGGAAAAGGGGGGCAGCATCGTTAACGTCTCGTCCCTTTCCGGCGTGCAGGGCGTGGAAAAGTTTCCGGGCTTCGGCACGTATGTAGTATCGAAGTTCGGCATGACGGGGCTTACCGAAGCGCTGGCCGTCGAATGGAAAGATCACCGCATAAGGGTAAACGCGGTGTGCCCGGGGGCGGTAGATACGGAGATGCTCCAAAAGGCCGCGCCGCATCTCAAACAGCGGCTTACGCCGGAGCAGGTGGCAAACGCTATTATCTATTTCGCGGGGCCGGAATCTTCCGGCATAACGGGCACGATAATGCCGATTTTCTCCCACCTGCTTCCATGATCGTTTGCTTCCCGCCAGTTTATTGATTACTTTAGATGGAAGTTATGTAGTATAGGGTTTGTCGGGACGTGGCGCAGCCTGGTAGCGCACTCGCTTGGGGTGTGAGAGGTCGCTGGTTCAAATCCAGTCGTCCCGACCATTTTATCAATATTTCGGCGGGTTTGGCCGTTTTTGAAGGTCACCCCTCGTGGCGAGTAAATTATTGAATTTAAAGTAGTTACTGTTTGGCGGATGAGATTCAAAGACTTAATTTCCCGAAAACTTTACTTTAACTAACAGGTAATATATAATTAATTATAGTTGATTATAAGGAATAGAAAGAGGATGAGGAGTTTAATTGTTACGATCATTATGGCCGCGGCCATCCTTGCGTCTTGCGGCGATGATACGGCAAGTGTAAGCAAGGTGGGCGGCGTCAATGTCAGCGGGTCATGGTGGGGCAAGGTCTACGTTGTTCAAACGACGTGGGGTACACAGCAACTGGAGCTGACGGTAAATATAAATCAAGACGGCACTACGATAACCGGCGGAATGGGAGTTTCGCAAGACCAGAGTTTTTCGTCCACTATTACCGGCACTATAGATGGAAACGATATTACGGCAACCACGGCCACGACTAACGACGATGCCGAATGCGCCAACTGGAACGTTACCTTCGACGCAACGGTTATTGGCGACACCATGAGGGTCAATATATCGGGACGTGGCTGTTCGGATTTGACGGGTACTTACGATCCAACCGAACCGAATTATATAAGTGCTTCCGATGGCGTATTGACGCTTCTATCCGAAGCTCTCTGATAACCCGCTTTCCCTAAAATCCCGGATTTTATTGCGGTCATGCCGTGTAAGTCTATCGTCTATGTTGACTAATGCTTTTACGATGTTATAGAGATTCAAGCTGCAATTTCTCTGAATTATAGGCCGCTTTTATCGTGTATAATGTTGTAATTAGTTAGTTTTTCAAAGGAGCGGAATATGCAGCATAGAAATTTTGGGGCCGCCGCAGTTCACATGAGCCCTCAGTCGGTTGCGGAGGAGAACAGGCGATTCCTTTTACGGGTTTACAAC
>JAZFVB010000040.1:0-2196 GCA_036447515.1 Nitrospinota bacterium | reverse complement strand
CGCGGATTTTCGTGAACGTCCAGCCCCAGCCCGTGCCCCGTACCGTGGCCGAATTCCTTCCCGTAACCGTTTTTCGCTATGAAATCCCGCGCCGCCGCGTCGATAGTTTTCAGCGCGACGCCCGGACGCACCTTTTCGATGGCGCGCTTGTTGGCTTCAAGGACTATATCGTGTATTTTTTTCAGTTTCGCGTTTGGTTTCCCCACAGAGAAATTCCTCGTGTTGTCCGAGTTGTACCCGTCAAGGACCGCTCCCCAGTCGAGCGTTACCATTTCGCCTTTCCTTATTTTCTTTGAACTCGCCACGCCGTGCGGTAGCGCCGAGCGTTTGCCCGATGCGACAATGAAGTCGAAGGCCGGTCCTTCGGCGCCTTCGAGCCTTAAAAGGTATTCGAGTTCCGCGGCTATGTCCCTTTCCCTTTTCCCCGGCCTGATGATCTCGCCGACTTTTGCAATAACCTTTTTCAAAATTCCGAAGTTTTTTTCAATAAGGACGATTTCCGCATCGTCCTTAATAAGCCTTAAGCCTTCGACTATCGATACGGGAATCCATTTTCCCTTGGCGGTTCTTTTCATCTTGCGCAAGAGTTGTGCGGTGAGCTTATGCTCCTCAAAACCGATATTTTTGGCCTTTGCGCCGCAGATCGCCTTCGAAACGCCGCCGCTAAGCGAAGACGTGATTTCCCTTTTTGCCGAAGTCACCTGTCCGGCGGCCTGCGATGCATAACGGAAATCGGTAAAGAAAAGGGCCGAGCGTTTTATAACGGCAACGGCGGCCGAGGTGCCGGTAAAGCCGGTAAGGTAGCGGATGTTTTTCAGGTCCAGCGTAACGAAGGCGTCCAGGCCCAGACGGGCCATTCGCCTTTTGAGCTTTTCGATCCTTTTTTTGTAAACGGCCTTTATATTACTTTCCCTCTTCCATGATGGAGACCGCGGCGTCTAGCGCCAGAAAGTAAACCCTCGGCCCTAGTCCGGCGATTATTCCTTCCGCCAAATCGGTAAGGTACGAATGCCTGCGGAATTCCTCGCGTTTGAATATGTTGGAAAGGTGGACCTCTATGAACGGAATCGATACGGCGGCAAGCGCATCGCGTATGCCTATGCTTGTGTGGGTAAGGGCGCCGGCGTTGATTATTATGAAATCGGCGGCGTTTTTGGCGGCCTGTATGCGGTCGACTATTTCGCCCTCGTGGTTGGACTGGTATATTTCCAGTTCCACGCCTATTTTTCCCGCGTGCACCGCAAGGTTTTTGTTGAGTTCTTCGTAGCTCAGTTTGCCGTAGATTTCCTGTTCGCGTTTGCCGAGGAGGTTCAGGTTGGGCCCGTTAATTATAAGCACCTTTTTCATTCCGTTATCCTTTCACCGTCATTTTCACAGCGTTTTCAAGCCACTTCTCCAGTGTATCAACCGCCTTTTTCCGTTTTTCGTTTGTCGCCTGTTCGCCCGCCGTATCCTCTTGTGTTGCCTCTTCGGAGGGTTCTTCGTCGTACAAAAAGTCAAGCGACTTCATCGCTTCCATTATTTCCATTTCGTAGTCCGAGAGCGTTTCATCCCACGCGGCGACATTGGCCGGCGTTTTCATGGCCTCTTCCAAGATTTCGGTAGCGGCGGCCTCCGCGGTTTCCTCTAATTCTTCTTCCCCGTCTTCTGCCATGTCGTACTCGCCGAGACCGGCCCTCAGTTCCCTGTGGAGCCGTTTGGGCGGCCTGTAGGAAGGCCATACGTCTTTTATTTCTTCAAGCCACTTTAGCCCGTCGGAGTAATCTTCGGTTTTAAGGCACACCTGAGCCAGCAGCTTTCTGGAAAGGACGTTTTCCGGCATCTCTTGAGCTATCGGCATAAGTATTTCCATTGCTTCCGTGCACATTCCCATATCTATAAATATGTGCGCCTTGCATACCTTTGCGCTAACAAGATTCGGGCGGTGTTTAAGGCCCCTTTCGATTACGTCCCGCGCCATCCTTAGCCTGCCTGCCTTAAGGCACGTGTTTGCCATTGAAACGAAAACGGGCGAACGGGGATTTTTTAAAAGCATCTTCCCGTACTTCCTTATGACGGCATCGTAGTATTCAGCCGAATCCCGCCAGTCAAAACCGTTAAAATCGCTCACAGCTAATAAATTTAACACATCCACCCCCATCTTTGCGATTGCGTTAAACTTTATCTTGTGAAAAGGATAAATATCGCCGGATGCCG
>JAZFVB010000039.1:0-11696 GCA_036447515.1 Nitrospinota bacterium | reverse complement strand
AACAAGCTGGAGCGCATGGAACACGTTGCGGAAATAACGTACCACGCCCGCCAGCTCGGCAAGGCCGAACCTTTGAGCGATACGCAGGTAACCGAACTGGTAAATATACGCGGCGAACTCGGCCTTCCGGAAAAAAAGGTGGTGATGTCGTGCAACGAATGCAACGCATGCAAAAGGTTCGGAGGATGCCAAAGCGCGGCTCCAATCGAAGAAAAGCCCGCCGCCGTTTCCTCCGGCGCTTCAAATGCAAAGGCGGAACCGGCAAAAAGCGTTATTGCCGACATATCGCCGGAAATTATCGAGATGATAACCAAAGAGGTTAAAGCCGAACTCGCATCGATTTCGTGAAGGCGTCGGGCAGGAACCGACCTTAAACGGGCTGTTGCCCAACCCTTTTTATATCGTCAAACGATTTATCGGCACGAAAACATATCTCTTTCAAAAGGGGCAAATCCCATGGCATTTTCATTGAACCAAAAGTTACCCTTTACATTGGCATTTCACGAATGTAGAATAATTGTTTTTAAAGTTAGCGGAGGAAAAGATGTTTGCGGTTATTAAGACAGGCGGAAAACAGTACCGCGTTGAAAAAGACGATATTATCGAAGTGGAAAAGATCGTCGGTCAACCCGGAGACGCCATAAAGTTCGACAGCGTCCTGATGGTGGGCGATAAAGAGTCCGTGGAAACCGGCGAGGCGGCCTCAAAGAGCAATGTGGAAGGAAAAATCGTTTATCAAAAAAAAGGCCCGAAGATAGTTATTCAGAAGTTCCACCGCCGCAAGGACAGTAAAAAAAGGACGGGCCACAGGCAGTTGCTTACGCGCGTGGCAATAACGTCGATCAAGAAAGGTTAGAGATGGCTCATAAAAAAGGACAGGGCAGCACATCGAATGGAAGGGACAGCGCCGGCCGCCGCCTGGGCGTAAAGCGCATGGCGGGTGAAGCCGTAAGGGCGGGCAACATCCTTGTACGCCAGCGAGGCACCAGGTTCTATCCGGGCAAAAACGTCGGAATAGGCAACGACCACACCCTTTTCGCCAAGGCCGACGGAAAGGTGCTTTTCGGGCACAAAGGGCGAGACAGGCGGTTAATTCATGTCGTCACTGCGACAGATTAATTAACGCCGGTTCCGCGCTTCTTTGCTTCTTCTATCCCCTATCCCCAACGGCTTTTTCATATCTATCGGTTCCGGCAGCCCTTTATTAATTAAAGCCGGCGGCCAAACCGAATCGGGCGGGAGATTAATCGACAGATTATCAAGCTCTTCCCGCCGAGGGGTATTTGCTGATTAATTTTATAACAGCCGCCCGGGGGCACATCACCACGAACCTGCTGTCGCCAAAAGTTACCTTCCTTGCCTCGAACAAACCCGCTATGGGCATCTTGCCATTTTTTTTAAAATCGTTTGCGACTTCCATGTCTTTTATCCGTTCCATGTCGTTTACCTCCTGTTGCTATACTTATCGGACGAAAAACGACTCCCTTTAGCAGATATACGGTTGACTTGAGGTAATGCGCTTTCTATCCTATGGCAATGGATATTGACGTCTTGAAACTGGATTCGGTACGCAAATCGTTCGAGATGAGGGTTTTGCGGATACTCGAAAAAATCCTGGCGCTCTTCATGGTTCTGGTAGTCGCATGGGGCGTCGTCATGCTGCTGATGAGCGTCAAGTGGGGAGTCGCCCCCGCAAACTACAGCGAATTTCACGTTATCTTTAAGGGAATCCTAAGCGACCTGCTTTTGCTGGTTGTGGCGGTTGAATTTGCGATGATGCTCATTTACCACCGGATCGAATACATCGTGGAGATAATGGTATTCGTGGTAGCCAGAAGGATGCTGTTGGAAACCGGCGGAATGATCGATATTTTAGGCGGAGTGGCCGCCTTTGCGGGTCTCTTTGCGGTGCGCAAATATATTATGATTTGCCCCGGTTGCGAGCAGATGCCTATTAAGGAAAAACCAAACAACCAAAAGGCGGGGTGATGGGCGGAGAAACGGAAAAGGAACTTTTAAAAATACTCGAAGAAGCCGTCGAAAGGGAGAAAGGCGCGCAGGAGCTTTACAAAAAAGGAGCGCGGCTTGCCGTAAAACCCGAAATAAAGAAAATGTTCCAACTGCTCGAAGCCGAAGAAAAAAAGCACGAAAGGCTCCTTACAAAGGAATACCACGAGGTGAAAAAACGGCTGGGACTCAAGATTCTCCATCCGGATGAATAGGCCCTGGAACATCGCCGTTATCGGCGCGGGAACGGCGGACGAAAGTACGGCCGGCCTCGCCTACGAGGTGGGGCGGCTCATAGCCGCTGAAAAATGGATTCTCGTCAGCGGCGGGCTGGGCGGCGTAATGGAAGCCGCATCCAAAGGCGCGCGCGAAAACGGCGGAACCGCCGTGGGAATACTGCCGGGCTACAGCCACTCGGACGGAAACCGTTTTCTTACGATATCGATACCCACGGGCCTGGGGCACGCGCGCAACGCCGTGATCGCGGCGGCGGCCAACGGATTGATAGCCATTGGCGGCGAATACGGAACCCTTTCCGAAGCGGCGCTGGGGCTAAAGATGGGCAAACCCGTTGTCGTGGTTAAGGCGATTGAGTCGTGGGGAAACGTCAAAGGCATAATAAAGGCGTCAACGCCTGAAAAGGCAATCAATATAATAAAAGAAAATCTTGCGTAGGTTTATTTACATCGCGGCGTTCCTTGCCGTAATAGCAGGGTGCGAGACGGGCAAAAGTATAATGCGCTCTCCGCCAAGCGGAAAGAAGATTTACATAGTAAAATACGGCGACACCCTGGAAGTTGTAGCAAAAAAATTCCACACAACCCCCGAAGCGCTCAAAAAGACCAACGATCTTATATGGGGCAAGCTGACCAAAGGCCAAAGGCTTGTCATTCCCTCACCTTCGGAAAAGGCGCCCGCGGCGGCCGGGAGTACGCCCAGGACGGGAAAAAACGCATACGCCCGACAGGCGCCCGTAAAAAAGATAAAATTCATCTGGCCCATTAGCGGCGTCGTTACGTCCAAATTCGGCGCGCGAAAAAACGGCAAACACGACGGGCTGGACATCGGCGCGGACGAAGGAACCAGAATCGTAAGCGCGGCCAACGGAAAGGTAATGTTTAGCGGCGAGGGCGTAACCGGATACGGACTGATAGTGGTCATCAGGCACACGGACGAAATCATAACCGTTTACGCGCACAATTCCAAAAACCTCGTCAAGAAAGGCCAGAGTGTGAAACAGGGCCAGCCGATAGCCCTTGTGGGGCATACCGGACGCGCGGACGGGAACCACGTTCATTTCGAGGTGCGCATAAACCGCCTCCCCAAAAACCCGCTAAAATTCCTTCCCAAAAGGAATAGATGAAACGGGGCCGGTTCTTCGGAAAACGCCGCTAATTTAGTAAAATATGTGGTTATGTATAGAATTGCATTAATGACGCTTTTGGCGGCATTTATTGCCTTGCCTTTTACCTTGCCGGCAATGGCGGCGTCGAAGGCTGTTACCATACCTATGGTAAAACGTTTTTACGACTCGATTCCCACAAACACAAAGGGAACCTCGCTTGGCGCTCCGCCAAGCATACAGACGATCCGCTCCGAGCGCGGCACGGCGCACATGATCAGCCGCCTCAAACAAAATAACAACCGCGCGGCCCACTCGCGGATAAAGAAACTCCAAAAGCAGATAAACTCCATAGACTTCTCAAAGCAGATGCTGGTTGCCATACTCTCGCCGCCAATGGACAACTACAGCATGAAAATCAAAAACATAAAAATGGACGAAGGGATCATAACGGTGCTGCTTTCCTACAGCCACCAGATGAAGGATTACCGGATACCCCCTAAAAAATCGATTTATTACGAAATGATAGTGCTTAAAAAACTGCACCAGCCTGTGCTGCTGGACGCGCGTGAAAAAAAGATGAAAAGCAAGGTAAAAGAAACGCTTAAAATTACCGTTACCGGCAGGCTGATGTTCTGGAAGGAAAACGCTTACCAGCTTATACCGGTGAAAATACGGCGCGGAAAAAAGAACAGCTACTACATCAGGGGCGAAATACTGGCCGAGCTTGAACCCTACCTCGGACGGGTGGTCACCTTATCGGGAACAGTCAGCCACGAGCGCGACGGCCCCTACGAAAGAGAACTTGAAAACATTAAATTGGTAAAAGCAAACGACTAACCCGGAATCATTCCGTTGCGGATACTGCTGCATTGTGGGCATCCCCAATGCCGGCAAATCCACGCTGCTTAACTTGATGTGCGGCGAGAAAATAGCCATCGTCACGCACAAGCCACAGACAACGCGCGACAGGATACTGGCCGTCAAAACGGTGGAAAAGGCGCAGATAATATTCCTCGATACGCCCGGCCTGCACGACTCCGAGAAGCCGCTAAACAAGATGATGCAAAGGGTGGCAAGCCACGCCGCAAAAGAGGCGGACATTATCGTCATGCTTTCGGACCCGGCGCGCGGCCGGACAGACTACGAGATCGAACTTGTAAAAAACCTCGGCTCCCTTAAAAAGCCGATAATCGTTGCAATAAACAAAATAGACTCGATAAACAAAGAGAAACTCCTGCCGCTGATTGATAAGTGGAAAAAGGCGGGCACGAGCGAAATCTTCCTTATATCCGCCCTAAAAGGCGACGGCGTGGACGAACTGGAAAGCGCGGTCGTTTCGCTCTTGCCGAAAGGCCCCCAGCTCTTCCCTGAAGATACGCTCACCGAACACACGGAAAGGTTTTTAGCTTCGGAGATTGTCCGCGAAAAGGTCTTTTTGTACTGCCATCAGGAAATACCCTACTCCATATTCGTTGAAATCGACGAGTTCAAGGACCGTTCCGAAAGCCTTTCGGCGGTACGGGCAATCGTTTACGTGGAAAAAGATTCGCAAAAGTCCATCGTTATCGGACAGAATGGATCGATGGTAAAAAGGATCGGCACGGCGGCGCGGATCGAAATGGAAAAAAGGTTCCAAAGGAAGTTCTATCTGGAACTCAAGGTAAAAACCAGCAAGGACTGGACGAAAAATGAAACGCTGCTAAGGCGCATAGAAAAGGCGCACAGGCGCACATGAGGTAACGTATGCCGGTTTTCCGGGACGAAGCGATAACCCTTCGCCACATAAACTTCGCGGAGGCGGACAGGATTGTATCGTTCTTCAGCAAAAAGCGGGGCATCCTGAAGGCGATTGCAAAGGGCGCGCGCAAACTTAAGAGCCGGTTCGCCGGCAGGCTGGAACCGTTCCATCACGTGGAGATAGTCTATTTCGGAAAGGAAAACACTACCCTTTTCAACCTCAACTCTGTGGAGTTCGGCAACGCGCGGAAAAACATCGCGTCCGACCTGGGAAAATACAACCGCGCATGTTACCTGACGGAGATGATCGCAAGCGGCCTGAGGGAAGGCGACGCCAACCCATCGGCGTTCGAGGCGGCAAACGCGGCCTTTGAGTTGCTGGACGGCGAAACGTCGCCGCTGGCCCTCGACTGGATAGTGCGATTTTTCGATCTCAAGTTCCTTGCAAGCATCGGTTACCGCCCTACTCTCGACGTTTGCGTATCGTGCAGGAAGCCGATTTTGCAAAACGGCGGCGATACCGAAGCGGCGTTCGACGTAAACAAGGGCGGCCTTGTGTGCCCCGCGTGCCGTCCGAAAAGCAAAAGCGCGCTTGTCATGTCGGCGGGATCGGCCAAGTTCATGGGGCGCATCGCCAATACCGCGTTCGACAAGGCCAAAAGGCTGAAACCCTCCGCGCGGATGATGGAGGAAATCAGCAGGTCGATAATAGCTTTCCGCAACAGCCGCCTCCATGCGACAATTAAAAGCGAAAGGTTTTTTGCATAGGTTTATATTCAATGAAAAAAATCGTCGCGGTAATCAAACCGCTAAAGCTCGATGAGGTGAAGGAAAAACTTATTGAGGCCGGCGTTACCGGCGTAACCGTATCGGAAATTCGCGGTTCCGGCAAACAGGGCAAGGACAGCAGGCTTTTCCTGAGCGCGCACGAGGGCGACCTTTTGCCGAAAATGGAGGTCATGGTCGTGGTGCCGGATGAAAAGGCGGAAGACGCGGTGCGAGCGATACTCGACTCGGCGCGGACCGATAAGGTCGGCGACGGCAAGATATTCGTTTACGACGTTGAGGAATCGATACGCATCCGCACCGGCGAACGCGGCAACATCGCGCTTTAGTTTCCCACGCCGGAGATAATGGAAAATTTGAGATAATTATGAAAACACTTAATAATTGAAACTCCGTTATCGGCCATGACATTTTTTATACTTTTTCCCGCTTCCACAGGGGCAGGGTTCATTCCTACCTACTTTCGAACCTACACTAGAAAATTCTGTGCCGCGCCCCTCCGCGACAAAATCAATATGAGCTATTGAGGGATACCTGTATGTGAAGGTGGTTTTATTGTTTTTGTGCGTTACTGCGAAATCACCACTGCATATTATATCCATGCCGATAAGAGCATCGACTCCACTAGAGAGAATACCCTCAATTACTCTAAGATTTGTAAATCCTACCTTGTTCGGAAGTTTTACATTAACCAAGTAAACATTGGTGATCGTTTTCCCTTGCGCATGGCTAACCTCAGCCATGCTAATAGGTTTTAACCCCAGGTCAGTGGCAACTTTTGCCGTAATGGCGCTACCTGTTGCGCCCGTGTCCCATATCCCGATATATTTTTTACCGCGAGGGTGTGTAATACCTTTGTCTGATGGGTCAAAGGCGGGAAAGATGTCGACAGGGGTAGAAAGTATCCCAGTTAACTTTTCGTACTTAACCGTGAAACTTGTTGAAGAGGGCGGCATTGCCTAAGTGAATGTCACCCTTGAATGGAAAGATTGAGTATAATTTTCCTTTCCGGGTTCGCACTTTTGAACTAAGAACGTTCCCAGCTCGTGATTCTTGGAAGTTTGCTCAAGAGCCTTTATCTCGTCATCGTATGAACCTATGACGCTCTCACCCTTAATAACTATGTACTTCCCTTTGTATTTGGCTACAAGCTCATCTTGATGGGCTATGTAGTATTTAAACTCCTTTTCCAGTATCTTCTCCATAATCCGAATTTAGCATTTTATTGCGCCTAAGACAAGACGAACCCCTATCCTTCATTCTCCTCCTCGTTCACGACCATATTTTCGGGTTTTATTTTTAAATTTTTGTGGAATAGACTGTATTGCCATGCCAAAGGAAAAAGAAGGGGAAGAAGAAGGGAACAAAGCGGGATTTTTCAGCCGTCTGAAAAAAGGTCTCCGCAAGACACACGACGAACTAAACGAAAAAGTAGTCCGCGCCACCACCCTCAGGATGAAGCTCGACGACGTTATGATGGAAGAACTCGAAGAAGCCCTTATATCTTCCGACATCGGAATGCCGACCACGCTTGCGCTTATCGATTCGCTCAACAATGCGCTTAAAAGGAAAGACGTGACGAAACCGGAAGATGTAACGCCTTTTTTAAGGAAAGAGATCGAAGCTTTGGCAAGCGTTAGCGCCGTCGGGCAGGTTCATGGACCGGTTAAGGGATCGCCGCACGTGATACTTGTCGTGGGCGTGAACGGTTCCGGCAAGACCACCACTGTCGGGAAGCTGGCGCATTACCACGGCAACCGGGGCAAGAGCGTTATCTTGGGCGCGTCGGACACCTTTCGCGCCGCGGCCGACGAGCAGCTGGTGGAATGGAGCAGGCGCGCGGGGTGCGACATAGTGAAGCACCATCCCGGTTCCGACCCGTCGGCGGTGGCGTTCGACGCAATAAAGGCCGCCGTTGCCCGTAAAAGGGACGTGCTGATTGTCGATACGGCCGGAAGGCTCCATACCCGCACGAACCTCATGGAAGAATTGAAAAAGATAAGAAAGATAATCGCGCGCGAACTGGAAGGCGCCCCGCACGAAACGCTTCTGGTGGTGGACGGCACAACAGGCCAGAACACGATAAACCAGGTAAGGGAATTCAACGCCATGATCCCCCTAACCGGAATAGTTATAACGAAACTTGACGGCACGTCGAAAGGGGGAGCCGTGGTCGGGATAATCCACGAAACCAAAACGCCCGTAAAGTTTTTGGGAATAGGCGAAAAGATCGACGACCTGCAGCCGTTCGATCCGCGCCTGTTCGCCGAAGCGCTTATTTAGAGTTAAGAGTTTTCCAACGGCTTCGAAGATTCATCCGTAGAGAGCTTCGATTATCGGGCATTCCGGAACCTTGCCCCTGTCGCATTTGGCGGTCATGTTTTTCAATATCCGTTCGAGTTTTTTAAGGTCGGTAATCTTGTGCCGCACTTCGCCCAATTGTTCCGAAGTGATGGCCTTAACGTCATTGCAACTATAGTTGTGGGAATCGACAAGACGGAGTAAATCCCTGATCTTTTTCAAAGTGAAACCCAATTCCCTGCACCGGCGCACGAATTTCAACCGTTTCACGTATTCCAAATCATAGATGCGGTATCCCCCCGCGCTTCGCGGCGGAGCGGGTAAAATCCCTATGCGCTCGTAATAACGTATAGTTTCTATATTGACGCCCGCGCCGGCTGAAAGCTTGCCGATTGTAATTGTTTGATCTTTTGTAACCATTACTCACTCAAAAAAAAACCCAAAATAACCCTTGACCCTGTAGTAACTACAGGGATTATATTAACATCAATGATATTGTTAAGGAAAGGGCAAGCGGGATGAACGAACGGGCAGAAAAAACCATCTACGGCGCATCCCCCAAAGCGGGCACAGCCGGGATCATCGGCGTCAGTGAAGCAAAACGGCAGGGTATTGCGGCCTCGGGCGGAATGTTGGGCGCGCTTGCAATGTCTGCTTGCTGCATAGCTCCGCTGGTTTTATTCAGCTTGGGAATTAGCGGGGCGTGGATTGGAAACCTGACCGCCTTAGCGCCATATCAGCCGATCTTTTTAGCCATTTCAATTCTTTTCCTCGGTTATGGTTATTACCTAGTTTACCGAAAACCTAAAACCGACTGCGCGGAAGGCGAATCATGCGCCCGCCCCCTGCCAAACCGCATCGTTAAGATATCCCTTTGGGTTGCCACGGCGCTTGTACTGGCGGCGCTGGCCTTTCCCTATCTGGTCCCGATATTCTTGGGCGATTTATGAAAAAAGGAGTGTTGAAATAATGGCGAAAACCATCGGATTGAAAGCTATTATTCTGTTACTTTTTACCGGCGGCGTTGCCTTTGCGGGCGAGCAGACTGTTTACTTGAAAGTGGATAATATGTATTGCGCTTCGTGCCCGTACATCGTAAAAAAGTCGCTTGAAGGCGTTGAGGGCGTTTCCAAAGTCGATGTAACGTACGATAAGAAAAGTTCTGGCGGAGGGGCGACAGTGACCTTTGACGATACGAAGACAAACCTTAAGGCCTTAACGGATGCGACGAAAAATGCAGGGTTTCCTTCCGAGGCCGTCAAACAAGGCGGTTGAAAATGAAGAGCCGCGCAGTTTTGAAGATAGGAACCGCCGGGACGTTCTTCGCCCTGTGTTGTTCCCCCGCGGCGCTTGCAGGCGCCACCGGCGCCCTGGGACTTTCGGCATGGCTTGGCTTGATCGGCAACTTTCTATTCCCCGCCATGATTATCATTATGCCTCTGGTTGGTTACGGCCTATATATGCGAAAGAGGAAATTAATTAATGAATAAAAAAATAAGCGGCAAAACTATCCTAAGGACCGGCACAACAGGAACAATAATTGCCGCCATCTGTTGTTTCACGCCTGTGCTTGTTATCCTACTGGGAACAGTGGGGCTATCGGCATGGGTCGGCTGGCTTGATTTTTTTCTGTTTCCGGCCTTGGGCATCTTCATGGCTATCACAGGTTATGGCCTGTATCTCCGTCGAAGAAATAACCAAAAAGCTTGTTGCGAAGTAAAACCACAAGAATAGTTCGGAAGGAAAAAACTAATGGCCAGGAATAATTCTTACGCCGGGAAAAACAGCGGGGGAAATAAGGAGTTCGACCTTGCCGTAATCGGCGCGGGTTCCGCCGGTTTTTCCGCGGCTATAAAAGGTTCGGAGCTGGGCGCGAGAGTTGCCCTTGTGGGATATGGAACTATCGGCGGCACATGCGTCAACATCGGGTGCGTGCCGTCCAAGAACCTTATCCGCGCCGCTGAAACAATTCATCACGCCGAGGCCGCGTCCCGTTTCACCGGAATCGGGGGCAAAGTTAAAGTCGGCGATTGGCGCAAAGTTATAGACCAAAAAAACAGGCTGGTTCGGGAACTTCGCAAGACGAAATACGCCGATTTGCTGTCTGAATACGATTCGATAACTTACATCGAAGGAAAGGCCCGATTGGTAGACGGCGGCATTGACGTTAATGGAAGCGTTATAAAAGCCAAAAAAGTTATTATAACAACGGGCGCATCTCCAGCTTTGCCTCCAATTCGCGGCATTGAGGATGTCCCTTATCTAACGAGCACTACCGCATTGGACCTTGAAAAGCTTCCGGAATCACTGCTTGTTATCGGCGGCGGATATATCGGTTGCGAGTTTGCCCAAATGCTTGCCAGGTTCGCAACAAAAGTAACGGTAGCCTGCCGCAGCCGACTTCTTCCTCAAGCCGAACCGGAAATAAGCAAGGCCTTGACTGAATATTTTCGGGATGAAGGGATTACTGTTCGCGACGGACTCTCTTACCGCGCAATCAGGAAAACCGGCGAAGGTAACATCGTTTTGGAAATTGAGGCCGGCGGCAACGAAGAGACTATTGAAGCACAGCAGGTACTTATAACCACCGGCCGCAAACCTAATATTGAAGGTCTCGGTCTGGAAGAAATGGGGGTTGAGCTAACGAAAAACGGCGGCATTAAGGTCGATGACTTTATGGGCTCTGCCAACGCCAACGTCTATGCGGCGGGCGACGTTACGGATCGGGACCAGTTCGTTTATATGGCGGCATACGGCGCAAAAATAGCCGCCGAAAATGCCCTCAACGGGGAAAATATTGGATACGACGCTACAACCATGCCTTCAATTGTATTTACCGACCCACAGGTTGCGAGCGTCGGCCTTACCGAAAAAGACGCGCGCCTTCAGGACTTTGACGTGATAACTTCAATTCTACCGCTGGAATACGTGCCACGGGCGCTGGCGGCGCGCGATACGAGGGGGCTTATCAAACTTGTGGCAGACGCCAAATCCAACCGTCTTCTTGGTGCGCATATCCTTGCTCCGGAAGGAGCCGATAGTATCCAAACGGCGGCGCTTGCCATCAAACACGGCGTAACGACAGCGGAATTGGCCGAAACGATTTTCCCATATCTAACAACCGTGGAGGGGCTTAAACTGGCGGCCCAGGCATTCAAGAAAAACGTGTCTAAGCTTTCTTGTTGTGCGGGTTGAATGAATCTTTTTAAAAACATTTTCAATAAGAGTTGGAATTTCCCAGAATTAGTGATAAATTATTTCACAAGATCAGTTATGTAAGTCGAAGCGATTCGGCGTCACGTTGCAACGGTAAGGAATAGGAGTTTAAAAAAAACCATATCTTACTTGAAGACCGCAATATTTATCTTTCCGTGGAGGAGCATTTTATGAAAAGAGTGTTTATAAATGTATTTGGTATGGCGTTCGTCATCGTATCGTTCACCGTATCCGCATCCGAATCCGCTTCCAAAGAAGGCGAATACAAAAGCGCCGCAGAGATACCCGGTGCATATGTGGTTGC
>JAZFVB010000038.1:0-2388 GCA_036447515.1 Nitrospinota bacterium | reverse complement strand
GCGATCTTGAACGCGGGGACGTCCATCTTTTCCAGAAAATCTGCGGTTTCCGTATCGAAGGGAGCGGAGAACAAAAGTGCGTTCTTCTTTTTTGCAAAAGCAAAGAGCTCTTCCTGTTCCTTAAAGCTGAAACTAAGGCTTTCGATAATGCCGTAGTAAGGCACGTCGGCGGCCATGAACTTTTCAGGCTGGATCGATTGCAGTTTTATGAGGTCCGCGCCGTTTTCAGCGGCCTTCTCAATCATTTCCTTGGCAAGTTCAAGGCTTCCGTTGTGGTTTATTCCGATCTCGGCAACCACTATCGGCGGATTATCATGCCCCGCTTTGTAGGGTCCAATGGCAACTTCTTTCATAAGTGCATTAGCCGCCGAGGCTCTACCGTTTATTCCTTACGTAGTACGATCTCCCTGAGGTGTGGCGGTATAAGGGATTGTATTTGCATCTCATATTGCAGAATGTGGCGCTGCTAAAAAGTCTTTGCTTCATGTTGGCGCACGAATCGCAGAAGGATGGGAGCTTTTCCGTCCTTTTCTTGATCAGCAGGCATAACAGGATGACCAGAAGCAGGGCGACCAATACCATGCCGTTCGCCTGGCCTATAAACGATTTGGCGAGTTCAATATCCATAAGGTTTATCCGGCTAATCGAAAAAAGTTACATCTGAAGATATGTTCATTTCTCAATATAATATCTTATTACCCTATCTTCGGGTAACCAATTCAGGTAAGCGGCGCTTTTTCAGAAATTTAGCCAAAAATTCATTTTGATATATGATTAAAGAATATTTGGGTATTTGGAGAAAAGCTATTTGAAAAAGATAAAGGCCGCTTTATTATGCCTTGCGGCAGTCCTTCCTTTACTCCTTTTTTCCAGCGGTGCGTGGGCGCAGACGGAAAGGGAAATGCTCGAAGAGTGGAAAGAGATTTTATCCAAAGGGAACATCGACGCGGCTTTTCCAGATAAAATCGACAGGGCAAAGGCCCGATTTCTTATGGGCCTCATGCGCCTTGCCGCCGGGGAGCTGGAAGAGGCAAGGCGTGATTTTTACGAATCGATTATGAACAGGCCGGATTTTCTTCCGGAAGAAACCGGATTTTCGCCCGACATTTTGCAGATTTACGGCAAGATACGCGCCAGGCTGATAGGCTCCATGTACGTTTCCAGTGAGCCGGTAAACGGTTCTGTTTACGTGGACGAAGAGCTAATGGGAAGAACGCCCGTAGTCTTGGAAAATATCCTCGGGGGCATGCGTGTTGTTCGTATAGCCGGCGAAGGATACGTTGGCGAGGAAAGAATCGTTTACATCTATCCCAATAAGCGCCAATACCTGCACATCGAACTCCGGCACGATGACACGGTTGCGCCGAAAATTTTTCACGATGCGCCCGAAAGTGGATATGAAGGTAGAGCATTGAGGATGCGCGCAATCATAAAAGATATTTATGGAATAAAAACGGCGCGGATATATTTTCGCATAGGCGTTGAAGGGGACTTTTCGGTTATCCCTTTGCAAAAAACGGGAAAAGACGCTTACGAAGCGGCGGTTCCGGCGGAGAAGGCCGTCGTCGGGACGTTACAGTACTATATCGAGGCAATCGATACTAACGGTAACGGCGCATCGTTAATGAGCGCGGAGGAACAGTTCAATATTAATATCGTGCCGCTTGATCCGGAGCCTCCGGTCCGCCGCGCCGAAACGCTTCGTGCGGACATGCGGGCGGCAACTCCCGGCTCTCCCCAAAAGATTGAAGCGGTAAATGTAATTCCGTATTCGGAAGGCGTCATACTTTCAAGAAGCGAAGAAAACGGCGTGCAGGGCAAAAAAGTTATAATCAATGTCGGCGCGAAGCGCGGCGTTAAACCCGAAGACATATTTACCGTGATACGGTACACGCAGGTTGTGAAAGATTTCGAAACCGGTGAAATACTGGAAGCCAACCGGCAGGAAATTGCGGGCAGAGTAAGGCTGACGGGAGTCGGCCCCGAAATATCCAAAGGGGAAATAATCAAGGAATCCGAAAAAGGCGCCATAGAAGCGGGATTGTTTGTCCGCTCTCGCCCCGGAAAGGTGTACGGCGTAAGCGCTAAAAGCGATCAAGCTAAAAGGATTGACATAAGCTGGCAGGCGGGAGCCGAGCCGGAAATCGCCGGATACAATATTTACCGCGCCGAACGCGCCGATGGCGAGTTCGTGAAAATTGAGATCACCAACGGCAGGACTAAAACCGAGGTTGTGGATAAGGGTAGCTACCAGCAAAGGCTGATCGACGGAAAGACATACTTTTACAGGGTTTCGGCATTCAACAGGGATAAGGTCGAAGGCGGGCCCGGCGATATTATCGAGGCATCCACACAGCAGGACATCGGTCTTTACAGTTCCTTCAAGGC
>JAZFVB010000037.1:0-4466 GCA_036447515.1 Nitrospinota bacterium | reverse complement strand
AACGCAACCGGCTCCCCGGCGTCGTGAGGCACGGTAAAAGGATCGATTTCGATATCGCCGATAGTGAACGTTTCATCGGGGTGTAAGGTTTCCTTCGGCACGTCTTTGTGCAACGCGCCCCGGCTGCCGGAAAGCGTCCCTTCGGTAAGGTAAACGGGCAGTGAGTATTTTTTCGATAAAAGTCCCGCGCCGCGCATGTGGTCGCCGTGCTCGTGCGTGATTAAAAGCGCGTCCAGATTCGCGGGATCGAACCCGACGCCTTCAAGTTTTTCGACGATCTTCCTGCACGAAAAGCCGGCGTCTATCAAAACGGCTGTTGTTTCGCTGTAAACGAGAGCGCTGTTGCCCTCGCTGCCGCTGCCGAGAACGCAAATTTTTAAAGTCATGTCTTCACCTTGTTAATAACCGTCGTCCTCAAAAAGGTGATAGAGCATCGGCAACAAAAGCTCGTGGTGGCCGGTAACGTGGTATCCCCTGCCGCCGGTGGTTACGGGACGGCGGACGACGTTGACCGACGGCCGGTAATGGCGGATCATGTCGAAATCTACCGTTATGAAATCTTTCACGTCGTCGCCGAGGTTGCGCGCGGCGCTTAGCGCCTTTATGAAAACCTCAGGCAAAATAACCGCCGAGCCGACGTTGAAATAGCACCCGCCGCCCGAAAGGGTCTTTAACGTCGCCGTAAAGATTTTGAAATCGTCGAAACTCTTTTTGCCGATAAGCGCGCCATCGGCCTTCGGGTGTATGTGCGTTATCTCGCACCCTATCGACGCATGAACCGTGGCGGGAATGCCGGCCTGTGCGCAGGCCGCAAGGATACTGTGCCCGGCGTGCGGCAAGTCTTCATCGATTATCCCCTGGCCGATAGCTTGCCCGAACCCGGCATCGCCGTATTTTTCCAGCGCCGCCGTCGTCGCCGACGCAGTTTCCTCCACCATGCCGAAACGCCCCGTTTTGACTTCCTCCTCCACGTCTTCGGAGGTCGCGCCTATCATCGCTATTTCAAGGTCGTGCACCGCGCCCGCGCCGTTAAACGCCACGCCGGTGATGACGCCCCTTTCAATCCAGTCGATGATTATCGGGGAACAGCCGGTCTTTATGACGTGCGCCCCGAGGGCGAAGATTATTCCCTTGCCGTTCTTTTGGGCTTTGCGGACGGCAGAAACTATCTCTTTTAGTTCCACCGCCTTTAATTGGCGCGGCATAAGGTCGGAGAGGTTTTTCGTCTTTTTGTATTTTGCGATATCGGCAAAGTCGTCTATTGAAACTTTGTTCTTACGCTCTTTAATCGGATAGTTTTTGATTTTTGTAAAATCCGCACGCTCGAATTTTTTAAATTTATCGCCGGGCACTGTCTATAACCGCCCGCTTACCAATTGTCGCCATTCCCTTCGTGCCTCAGGATAAACTCCCGGCTCCCTTCGTGCCTCAGGACAGGCAGGGTGACAATTGATAACTTCGTAAATTATTTTAGCCCCCATATCAATCGCTCATTCTAACCTAATAAGGGCGGTATATTAATAAGTAAATTCTCTTGGTTCTTGCTTGCCATGCGAGGCCGGTAGAGTTTTAATATAAGTCTTATGAGTTCAATGACGCCCGCGATGCGCCAGTACACGGCGATAAAGGAAAAATTTCCCGACTGCGTCCTCTTTTTCCGCATGGGCGATTTCTACGAGATGTTTTTCGAGGACGCCCGCACCGCGTCGCGCGCCCTGAACATCGCCCTCACATCGCGAAGCAAAGATAAAAACCTGCCGATGTGCGGCATCCCCTACCACGCGCTGGAAACCTACCTCGCAAGGATGGTCAAAGGCGGCCACAAGGTCGCCATCTGCGAACAGGTGGAAGACCCCAAGACGGCAAAAGGCGTCGTCAAAAGGGAAGTGGTGCGGGTGGTGACTCCCGGAACGATCACCGAGGATTTTTTGCTGGATGAAAAATCGCCCAACCTCCTTGCGGCCGTCTTTGCCGGTAAAGCCAAGGGGGAGGATAGCATCGGGCTATCGACCGCCGATCTTTCGACGGGACGCTTCACGACGCGGGAATTCGGCGGGGAGAGGCGTTTCTCGTCGTTGATTGACGAGCTGGCAAGGCTTGCGCCCAAAGAGATCGTGGTGCCGGACAATGAGCCGGACAACAAGGCAAACGGCCTTTCGCCGTTGCTGAAAAATTCCGACATCGTTTTTGAGGAGATAGACGAATTCGCCTTTGACGGCGAAGAGGCGCGCCGGAGGCTTACGGCACATCTGGGCGTAACCACGCTCGAAGGCTTTGGCATAACGGACGACGGCGCGGTATCGGCGTCCGTTTCGGCGGCGGGCGCGGCCCTTTACTACATACAAAGGAACTCGCCCAAGGCCGCCAAATCGATAAACACTCTGCGGATGATCGGCGCGGAAGGCGAAATGGAAATCGATTCCGCAAGTTTGAAAAACCTGGAAATCGTGGCTAACTTGGCCGACGGCGCGAGGGAAGGGAGCCTCCTTGAAATACTCGACAGGACAAAAACCGCGATGGGCGCAAGGCTTTTGCGCGAACGGATAGTAAGGCCTCTAAACAACACGGAAGCGATACAAAAACGGCAGGACGCCGTAACGGCTTTTTTCAACGACTCCGTTGCGCGTGAAAAACTCCGGAGCGTTCTGGGGGAAGTTTCGGATTTCGAGCGCGCCGCCGGGCGTATAGCCGGAGGAAATTTCAATCCGCGCGATTTCAGCTCTCTTTTAAACTCGCTTGAAAGGTTGCCGGACGCGCATGACGCCGCGCTTGCGGCCGATAGTGAACCGTTAAACGCCATCCTCGACCTAGACAGGTGGGACAATGTGGAAGAACTGAAAAACCTTCTCGAAAAGGCGGTAAACCGCGACCATCCCGCAACGTTCAAGGCCATCGGCTTCATACGCGAAGGATACGACGCCAAGCTGGACGAAATCCGCTCCCTCGGTTCGTCGTCGCGCGAGACGATAAAGAAAATGGAAAAGAGCGAGCGCGCATCGATGAAGATACCTACGCTGAAAATCGGTTACAACAAGATTTACGGTTACTACATCGAGGTTACGAAAAAGCACGCCGAAAAGGTTCCGCAAAACTATATACGAAAGCAGTCGCTAGTGAACTGCGAGCGTTTCGTTTCGCCCGAACTTAAAGAGATCGAAGAAAAACTCGCCACCGCCGATGAAAAGGCGCGCGAGCTTGAAGACTCGCTTATAGACGAACTGCGCCAGAAGGTGGTGGACGATATCAACCGCGTGCGAGCGGCGGCTTTCGCGATTGCGGCTCTCGATGTCGCGTCGGCCCTGGCGGAAACGGCAAAACTTCACGACTACTGCCCGCCGGAAATTGCGCGGGGCAGGGAACTGCGGCTGGCCGAATCGCGCCACCCGGTTATCGAGAGGATGATGACCGAAGAGAACTTCGTGCCCAACGATATTTCGATAGACGAAAAATCGCCGCACCTCCTGGTAGTAACCGGGCCCAACATGGCGGGGAAATCGACTTACCTCCGGCAGGTGGCTCTTGCCGTCCTGATGGCGCAAATGGGCGGCTACGTGGCGGCGCGTTCGGCGGTAATCGGCATTGCGGACAGGATATTCACCCGCGTCGGCGCGCAGGACAGGCTTCAAAAAGGGCTTTCGACTTTCATGGTGGAGATGGTCGAAACCGCCAACATATTGAACAACGCCACCGACAGGTCGGTGGTGATACTCGACGAGATAGGGCGGGGCACCAGCACCTTCGACGGGATATCGATAGCGTGGGCGGTGGCGGAGTTCCTGGCGCGAAAAGGCGCGCGCACGATATTCGCCACGCACTACCACGAGCTAACGGACCTCGCCGCTACCGAGCCGCACGTTGCAAACTTCAACATCACGGCGCGGGAATACAAGGACAGGCTGGTATTTTTGCGGAAAATCGAACCCGGCCCAGCCGACAAGAGTTACGGCATCCAGGTGGCGAAACTCGCGGGGCTGCCGGACGAAACGCTAAAGCGCGCGCGGCAGGTTTTAAGAAAACTCGAAAAGATGGAGTTCGGCGCGGACGGCAAACCCCGGCTTAAGGCCGAGGGCGCGGAAGACGAAAGCCAGCTTTCGTTTTTCGACGTTCGAGGGCATCCCGTTTTCGACGCGCTGAAAAACGCCGACCCCGACGAAATGAAGCCGATAGACGCGATAAATTTTTTGCAAAAGCTGAAAGAGATGCTCGATTGATAGATTATTCCCATTCATGTAAACTCTATAAAAATGCTTGAAAAAACTATCGAAAAGCTGGAAAAGGAGATGATGGATCTCGACTATCAGCTCAAAAAAGTCATCCCGAAAGAGATACTGAAGGCGCGGGAACTGGGCGACCTTAGCGAGAACGCGGAGTACCACGCCGCAAAGGAGAGGCAAAGGCTAACCGAAACCCGCATTTCGCATATACAGGGGCGCATCCGCGACCTTAAAAATATCGACCTCAGCAAA
>JAZFVB010000036.1:0-12111 GCA_036447515.1 Nitrospinota bacterium | reverse complement strand
TGGGCCAGCGCCTCGTCTTCGGACACCTTTGTTTTCATCTTTTCCAGCATCGAAATGGTGCTGTTGGAATCAACTCTTGCCATATGTTGGTTTATTTTCTTTGAAGCGCGGGCTATCTTTGCCCGGGACTTGAGAGTAGTAAGCTCGTTTTCCCATGAATTGACCTGAGACTTCAATTTATTTATGCTCGCCTCGAGCTGCATAACCATTTTTTCCTGGTTATCGAGATCTTTTGATAAAGATAATGCCATCGACATGGACTGCTCTTTTTTCGACAACGCCTCGGAAGCAAGACGGTCGGCATCGGCCGCATCCAGCCCGCCGCTCTGCCCTTTCTGGAGCAAAAGCATCGCCTTTTTTTCATAGTCTGCGGCGATCTGCTTTTTTTGTTCGACTTCCCCTCTTGTTCTGATCATAATCGCCTTTGTTTCAGCCAGGCTTTTAAGGCTGGAACCAAGGTCTTTCCTTAGATCACGGATTCCCTGTTCAGTCATCTTTATAGGGTCTTGTATCTTGTCGATTGCCGAGTGGGCTTCCGACTGGGCCAGTTTAAACATTCTTTTGAACACATTCAGCACGGCTTGTCTCCTTAGCTTTAAGATTTTGCGAAATTAATAAGGTCGTCGGAAAATTCAGCGAGTGCAAGGGTCAACGATTTTATGGAGCCTTCAAGTTCATTCAGATCAAGGTTCTCAAGTTGCAGAGTATCCCTGAAAAGAACATGCTTGCCCGTTTCTTCAAGCACAAATGAGCCATGTACCATCTCCCTGTTCATCTGAAGCAACCGTTTGAGTATTTCACTATCTTCCTTTTTTAGTTCAAAAATAAACTGCTCAAGGACAAGGATGGGATGTTCACAATCGATTATCAGGTTTTTAATGCCTTGAGATTCGTCATTAATTATTATGATTTCTTCCGCTTCATCCTCGGAAGCGACTTCGAACCCCAACTCCGTTAAATAGCCCTTTACCTTTTCAAAATGATCCGACATCTATATCCTCCTATCGCCAATATTTTATCGCGCAATGCATCTGGTTTTTATAGCAACATAAATTTTTAAGCATACTTCAACTCCACCTCAAGACTACAATGCAACATACATTATTTATAAAAATGAGTCAATCCCTTAACGACCAACGCTCCTTTCTTAAAGTGGATAATCGACTCTAATTTCCGACCCCAATAATCCAGTGCCTTCCGCTTTTCATTGCCATAAGAGTGGCGGTCGTATATTGCGGTTATACTTTGTTCGGCATGATTTAGTATTTTAGAGATCACAAGTCTTGATGTTCCCATTGATGACATATGTAGCGGCTGTGCGCCTGAGATCATGGGGCACAAAATCCTTGATTTTCAAAATATCAAGATTCCTGCGCAGCGCATTATCGACTCCCGTCGCTGCAACATGCTTATCTTTTGAGTTACGTGATGGAAATAACCAATTTGAACCACTGGATTGAACTTTAATCCTCTTCAACAATTTCAAAGCTAGACTGGAAAGAGGAACCGTAGTTGGTAAACCGTTTTTGGTATTTTCTGATGGGATTGCCCATCTTTTCTTTTTAATAACAAACTCTGACCATTTAGCGGTCAGAATCTCGCCTTTTCTCTGTGCGGTCACCATCTGAAATTTAAGCGCCAGCTTTGAACCTTCGCTCATTTTGGCTTTTATGAATGCTCCCCGCGGCAAGCCGCGAGGTATCACCCGTCAGGGCTTGAAGAGCCTCAATTGACCGGCTTCGCTCCGCTCCTTCTTTCCTTGCCCTGCAACATATTTCAAAATCACATCTCGACTGCCACCCTCGCCCACCGTCGCAACATAAAATCCATCTCCCCACAATTCGCCGCCCCACAGTTCCTCTCGTAAATCGGGGCATAACTTAAACATCTCCCTAGCACTTATACTTTTTATTGTTCTAATCAATTCCGAAGGGCTATATTTCGGAGCGGCGCTCAGTAACCAGTGGACATGATTTTGGTCTATACCCACTTGCTCAAACCACATCTCATATCGCTCTTCAAGCCCTTTTATTATGGTGCGGAGTGCCTGCTCTCGCCCCGGCTTTTCAAATATCCCTTTGCGATACTTTATAGGAGTCACAAAATGATAGTGGATTTGATATACATTATGCCTACTTCGCCGGAGCGTTCCCATGCGCTCCTTATATAAGGAATCTCACCCCGCGGCAAGCCGCGAGGAATTACAAGTTCAAACCATTCCAAAAAGCCTTTATCTCATCTTCAGTTAATACCCTGTCTCGCTGGTTTTCCTTTGACGGAGCTTTAAGGCAAAAACATGGATTCGATTGAAGAATATCCCTGCTTATCGCGAAGTTGAACATCTTACGAACTAAGGCAAAAGTCCTGTTTGCCGCTATTGGAGAACCTCGTTCGACAATTCCATCTAATAAAGTGATTACATCCCGCTTGGTTATGCTTTTGGCTTTATGCCTTCCCCATACAGGAATGATGTCAACTCGCAAAATACGTTCATCCTCTTTGACACTTCTCTTATTCGGCCTTGCATATTTTTCCAGATACTCTTGCGCTAAATCTCCTATAGTTTCAGCATTAAGTTCTTTTCTTTTTCGTTCAACAGACTCTTTTGCGGGATCAATGTTATTTTCCAGTTTTTTCTTCGCTTCGGCTAATTTCAATCGGGCATCTGCAAGGCTTATTTTGGGATAGCTACCAAAACTCATCATTCTTGCAACCCGGTCATGGCGATACATGAAGATGAACGTCTTTAAACCGGCAGGGGAAACGCGAACTCCCAGGCCTGTGCCGCCTTCCCATATAATCTTTCTCTTTTTTTGTTTGCGAATGCTCTTTATTCTTGAACTGGTAAATGCCATAAAATCAAGAAAATTAGGTTAACAATAAAATAGCCAATATATAGACTTTATATGCTTATTTATTGGCCATTATTGCTATTCGTAAGTCACAATATAGTTAATATTGACCGACCGGCAATCGGTCAGTGATATACAAAATAATCCGGTATTACCTTTGGAAAACAATGCGTTGAAAATCTTGCTCTCGGCATACTAATACTGGCTAGCATTACGGCCAGCATTTTATACCGGAATCAAATTATTTTTCATCGAGGAATTCGTTAAAAAAACTCCGGCAGCAGTTCTTCTAGGCGCTTTAATTTCGTTGACAGACCGGCAATAAGTCTTATATTAATTAGTTACAGAATAACTAGAGGAGTGAGTCTCTACCCAAAGGGGTCAGTCCGATTGTCTTATTCTGTCTATTTTTGTTAATCCTTCCTGCTTTGTGGCGGCGGCTGTCATCGGGGAAGATGGGCTTCCGTACTTCCTTGCCCGCTTTCGGAAGTTTTTAGGGTTTGTAGCGGCGGGTCGAAATAGATCAGTTCTTCCGGCTTGCATTTAAAGAATCGGCAAAGGCGCTCCAGGTTTTCTGTCGACGTTTTGCATCCCTTTGGAGATGCGATTCGCGCAAGGGTCTGCCTGGAAATACCGGTGTATTTTGAAAGTAGCTCGTAAGTGAGCTTCCTGCCGGCCCTGACCTCCAGCCTCCCCATCCTTTCCTTGAGGCGGAATTTAATCATCGTGGGTCTATATGTGGCCGATTTCGTCGGCTGTTTTCTTTTTGACGTGAGACATTGCGGCCAACCTCACCTTCTGTGTAAGGATCGCTGAAGCTGTTTCCAGCCCCTGGTAGAGCTTCAGGTCTTCCTTGTCAAGAACATCCACCGCGCCGATGGAATTTGCCCTCATGCGGTGCTTGCTTCCCTTTTGCGCCACCGAGCTTACTATGATCACAGGCTTGGGTTGAAACATCATAAGCTTTTTAAGGAAGGTAACGCCGTCCATCTTCGGCATAATGATGTCGAGCGTGATTACATCCGGGTCGAGTTCCAACAGTTTTTCCCTGGCGACGTAGGGGTTTTCCGCCTCACCCACCACTTCGATTCCCGGATCAAGAACGAGCGCCTTTGTAATAATCTGCCTGATGGTTGCGGAATCGTCCACAACCAGCACGCGTATTTTGCGCTTGTCCAACGTCTTTTTTTTGTTTTCCAGCGCTTGGGTCTGCTCGGATTTTTCTATCATTCTCATCTCCACTTTGCCAGTGCTGGTATCGAAGAATATTTTCCGGCCATTCGTGCCGCCGAGTTCCTGCCCTTTTACCGGTATACCGTGATGTGCCATTCTTGATATTGCCATGTCTATATTCTTGTCGCCTATGCCCACGCCGACGCTGAGGTGGCCGACAACCGCTCCGCCGCCGTAAAGGTACGCCTCGTAGTTATTTATTTGAGGGTCGAGGCGTAACAGGGTTTCGACAAGCTTGTCCGTTGCCCAGTCCCCGTATTTTCCCCGCATTTCGGGGCGTTCGCCGGTTGGGAGCATGAAGTGGTTCATCCCGCCGAACTTTCCATTAATATTGTAAAGGCATACTGCCACGCAGGAGCCGAGAAGCGTTGCAATGACCGCGGGCTGGCGTGAAACGGCTATTTCCCCCGGAAGAACGAATATTTTTTTCTTTTCCATTGACGCTCCCTCTTAGCTACATTTCGGACTGCCGTATGATACCGTCTATGTCCAGTATCATGGCAAGCCTGCTGCCATCATATACCGATATTCCTTCAAATGGCGATGGAGCTTTCAGCGTTTTTACCGACAGGTCTTTGTAAATAATTTGCCTTTGGCCGATTATATAGTCGACCATAAAGCAAACCCTGTCGCTTTTGTGCTGTACCATTACCAGAAGTACGTCTTCCAGATTCCTGTCCTTGGAATTAATGTTGAAAAACTCTTTCAACCGAATGAGCTTAAGAATTTCGTTGCGCCTTTGGACTATTTCGCCCTGGCCTTCAACGGTTGATATTTCGCTTTTATCAGGCCGGAACGACTCGATGATGCTTTCAATAGGGATAAGGAAAACGCACTTCCCAACGGAAACGGCCAGACCCTTTTTGACCAGCGTCGTCTGGATAAGGGGTATTGAAAGGAAAACCGATACTCCTTTCCCCGGCCGGTTTTCCAGCCGTACGGAACCGCCCATTTCGCTTATGAAAGAACTGACAATATCCATTCCCACGCCCCTGCCCGATGTTTCCGTAACCTCGGATGCCGTCGATATGCCGGGCATGAACACCTTTTCGGCAATAGCTTTGTCGGAAAGGCTTTGAACCTCTTCGGCATCGGCCAGCCCCTCGTCCACAAGCTTCATTTTTATTTTTTCAATATCCAAACCCCTGCCGTCGTCGGAAATTTCCATCATCATCGTGGATTCGTCAGACTTTACATTCAGGTTTACCGTCCCTTCTTCGGGTTTGCCGGCATCCAGGCGTTCTTCCGGCGTTTCCAGCCCATGGTCGATGCTGTTTCGGATTATGTGGACGAGAATCGTTTCCAGCCTGGGGATGATGCCCTTGTCAACGAGATTGTCGTCTCCATCGATGATAAGCCGAGCCTTTTTACCGACCGAAACCTGCGTATCGCGCACGACCCTCGGCAGTTTTTCCAGCGCTTCTTTAATCGGCACCTTACGGATGTCGTACAGATCGCGCGACAGGTTTTCGCTGTGTTCCTGAAGGGCCAGTATGGCGTCCCTGAGGCTGCTTAGGTTGCTTTTTACCTTCCCTTCGCTTATTTGCGACTGTATATAGTTGAAATATTCTGATATCGTCACCAGTTCACCCGCCGTGTTAATGGCCTTGTCCAGTATTTTCTGGTCTATCTTCAACTTCCTGCTTACGAATGCGCCCGCTTTTCCGCCGCCGTTTCCCGCCGCTTTCTTTTTGGGAGAGGGGGGCTTCCTGGCGGTAAGTTTTTCGCGGTACTTTTTCATCGTATCTTCTGTTATGGCCGCCAGCACGTCGTCGAAACCGGCTTCTTCGTGGTAAATCATTTCCAGGTCGCTTTTAAGGTTTTGCAGCATTTCGACAGGTTCTTCCTTGCCCTTTTCCAAATGCTTGTTTATCAGCCTGTCCATGCTGCCGAAGACGGTTAGCGCGTGTTTTTCGGAGAAGTTTTCCATTTCCACATCCCGGATCACTTCAAGTATCGCGCTGTATTCGCGGCTTACGTCCAAGCCTTCGTAGAAGAGTGTTTCTTTCGGCTCGCCGCGCCTGTCCTCCAGCAGGTGTGGAGCGAACTTTTTTATTATGTCCATCACGTTTTTCAGCGGCTCGTTCGCGCCAAGTTCTTCCTTTATTTCGGCGCGGTTAGTGAACTTGAGAAGTTCTATTCGCAACATTTCGTCGGCGTTTTTCGCACCCCCGGATTCCAGCATGGAGTTCACCTTCTCCATCAATGCTTCTTCTTCCGGGTTGAGCGCAACGTTCCCCAGGTCTTTCAGCAAGCGGCCGAACATTATCTTTATGTAGTCGATCCCTTTGAGAATTATGTTTACTACGTCGATGCCCGCCTCCATTTCGCCATCCCTTATGCGTCCGATAAGGTTTTCCATGGAGTGCGTGAAAAGTTTAAGTCCGACAAAGCCGAAAAGGCCGCTGTTGCCTTTAAGGGAGTGAACACACCTGAAGATGTTGTCCACTACTTCCTTGTTCGACGGGTCGCTTTCAAGTTTCAGGGCGTTCTTTTCGAGATCGCCGAGGATTTCGTCGGACTCCGAAAGGAAGCTTTCCAGTATTTCTCGTTCATCTTTATCCATCAGTCTGTAAAAAACTCTATCATAAATTCCCCCTCATGGCATTTCCCCGAACCCCCGCCCATTCGTCACTCAGGAAAATTCATAAAGCTATACTTCGACGGACGGCGGCTCGTAGGAAAGTGTAATGGGAACGGGCGGGGAATGGGCTCGCACCTTGACATTTGACAAATTTAATTTACAAAGTGGGATTGGTGTCAGCAAAAAGATTTTATTCGTAATTATGGGAAATTCTAGTCGGTGGTTTTCACCAAACGCCGGGCGCGGCGTTTGATATCCGATAAAAGTTCCTTGTCGGCGCTATCCTTTACAAGCTCAAGGTCGTAGTGCGATTGCAGGTTCATCCAGAATTCCGGCGTTGTGCCGAAAAATGCCGAAAGGCGAACGGCGGTATCCGCAGATATGGAGCGTCTGCCCAGCACGATCTCGTTTATCCTTCGGGCCGGAACACCGATGCTTATTGCAAGGCGGTTCTGGCTTAAACCGAGCGGTTCGAGAAATTCCTCCAGAAGATAAATGCCGGGGTGAACCGGCGGCATTTTTTTACGTTTCATAAAAACCTCCTAATGGTAGTCACAAATCTCAACATCAAAAGCGTTTCCGTTTTCCCATGCAAAACAGACGCGCCATTCATCGTTTATCCTTATACTGTCTATAACGCACAGCGTTAAATGTAAAGGGATATATGGGCCATCGGACTACCCTCATAGGAGGAATTCTGATAAAATTATCCGCTTTCATAAGGAGACTTCTTGAATGGGAATGACGATAACAGAAAAGATACTTGCTGATCACGCCGGACTCGATTCCGTAAAGCCGGGACAGCTTATCAACTGCAAGGTGGACATCGCGCTTGCCAACGACATAACTGCGCCGATTGCCATAAAGGAATTCAGGCGCATCGGGGCCAAAAAGGTTTTCGACAGGGACAAGGTCGTGCTGGTGCCGGACCACTACGCCCCGAACAAGGACATCGAATCGGCACAGCAGGTGAAGATGCTGCGCGAGTTCGTTTACGAGCAACGCCTTACCAACTTCTGGGACGTGGGGCGGATGGGCATAGAGCACACGCTCCTCCCCGAACAAGGTATCGTCGGCCCCGGCGACCTCGTGATAGGGGCGGACAGCCATACATGCACCTATGGCGCGCTTGGCGCATTCGCGGCAGGGGTTGGAAGCACCGACCTTGCCGCCGCGATGATAACGGGCGAGGCATGGTACAAGGTGCCGGAGGCGATCCTTTTTAACATTAAAGGCAAGCCCCGCAAGTGGGTAAGCGGTAAGGACGTGATCCTCTACATAATAGGAAAGATAGGCGTGGACGGCGCGCTTTACAAAACCATGGAATACGCCGGAGACGGCGTTAAGAACCTCACGCAGGACGACAGGCTCACCATATCCAATATGGCAATAGAAGCCGGCGCGAAGAACGGCATCTTTACGCCCGACGAGGTCACGAAGGAATATATAAACGGACGGTTTAAGCGCGAGCCTAAATACTACGCTTCGGACGATGACGCCAAATACTTGCAACGCATCGATATCGACGTCGATTCTCTGGAGCCGCAAATCGCCTTCCCGCACCTGCCCTCCAACACCAAAGGCATAAGCGAAGCGGGCGACGTGAAGATAGACCAGGTGTTTATAGGCTCTTGCACCAACGGAAGGTACAGCGACCTCAAGGTCGCCGCCGAAATCATCAAAGGCAAAAAGGCGGCAAAACATTTGCGCCTGATAGTGATTCCGGCCACTCCCGCCATATACCGCCAGGCGCTCAAGGACGGACTCATAGAGATTTTCATCGATGCCGACGCCGTTGTAAGCACTCCCACTTGCGGCCCGTGCCTTGGGGGTTACATGGGGATACTTGCCGAAGGCGAAAGGGCGCTTGCCACTTCCAACAGGAACTTCGTCGGGCGCATGGGTCATCCGAAGAGCGAAATTTATCTTGCCAACCCCGCCGTTGCCGCGGCATCGGCCATTACCGGGAAGATATCTTCGCCCGAGGAAGTAGTATGAGGGAGGAAATGATATGAGCGCTCGAATAAAAGAAATACTTGAAGTTATGAAAGAAGTAAGAGAACAATACCATAATAAAAAAGGCCAGTACTCTATTGAACAGTTGCGCAGAATTGCGACCCGTTCAGTTGCGGATCAACAGGTCCCAAAAAAAATAAGATATTCATCTGTTCATAGCAAGTACGGAGTGCAGCTTAAACCTGAGGTTAAGGGCTCGTATGAATTTGATAGCCACCTTGAGAAGTGGTTATTAGGAAAACCAAATGAATTAAAAAATATCCTTCTTTTGCATAAATGTGATTATCAAGATGAAGGGCTTATAAATGATTTTTTCGATAAAGTAACTGAGACAGAGTTTTTTTATCACAAGAATTTGGCTATAACCCGAATGGAAAATTTTTTTAGCCCCGCATTCTGGTTTTTACATGGGGATACCTTTTCCTGGTGGGGCGGACACTCCTGTCTGCCGTTCGCCGCGTCGCGGCGAAGATATTGCCGCCTATGGCGGCAACGACAGGCAAGATTGCCTGTCCCACCATTTCTGAATCTAACCATATTGGAGAGCCGATAATGAAAATAAAAGGAAAGTGCCACACGTTTGGAAACGACGTCAATACGGACGAAATAATCCCGGCGCGCTACCTAGTAACGTCCGACCCCGATGAACTGGCAAAGCACGTGATGGAGGACTCCGACCCGGACTTTGCGCAAAAGGTGAAAGAGGGCGATATTATCGTGGCGCAAAAGAATTTCGGTTGCGGCTCCAGCCGCGAACACGCCCCGATAGCGATAAAGGCCGCCGGTGTAGGATGCATTATAGCGCGTTCGTTTGCGAGGATTTTTTACAGGAACTCGTTCAACATGGGCCTTCCGATCTTCGAGTGCGACGAGGCGGCCGAAAATATTTCCGCCGGCGACGAGGTGGAGGTCGATATGTCCACAGGCGTGATAAAGAATATTTCCAAAAACGAATCGTATCAGGCGGCGGCGATACCCGAATTCATGCAAAACCTGATAAACGCGGGCGGCCTTATGGAATCCGTTCGCAAAAAGCTAGGAGCACAAGATGCCTAAGATTGCGCTTTGCCCGGGGGATGGAATCGGGCCGGAGGTAACGGCGGAGGCGGTGAAGGTCCTGCGCCTGATCGATGAAAAGTACAAAATTGGCTTCGAGTTTGTCGGCGCCCCGGTAGGAGGCTCGGCTTACGAAGAGTTGGGCGCTCCGCTTCCCGACGATAGCCTTAAAACGGCAAAAGAGGCCGACGCGGTTTTCCTCGGCGCGGTAGGCGGCCCCCAATGGGAAGGGCTGGATTATTCGCTGAGGCCGGAACGCGCTTTGCTGGGGCTTCGCTCCGAGCTTGGGCTTTTCGCCAACCTGCGCCCCGCCACCTTGTTCGAGCCGTTGATCGACGCCTCTACGCTGAAAAGAGAGGTTGTCGAAGGCGTGGACATCCTCGTGGTGCGCGAGCTTACCGGCGGAATCTATTTCGGCCAGCCAAGGGGAGTGGAAGACTTTGAAGGCGGCAAGCGCGGCGTCAACACACTTGTTTACACAACGCCCGAAATAGTGCGCATCGCAAAGGTGGCTTTCGAGGCGGCGCGCAAAAGAACGAAAAAAGTCTGCTCCGTAGACAAGGCCAACGTGCTTGAATCAACAGAACTGTGGCGCAACGTCGTAACCGAGGTGCACAAAGATTATTCCGACGTAGAACTTTCGCACATGTACGTCGATAACGCCGCGATGCAACTCATTCGCGCGCCGAAACAGTTCGACGTGATAGTGACAACCAATTTGTTCGGCGACATACTTAGCGACGCGGCGGCGATGCTTACCGGCTCCATAGGGATGCTCCCCTCCGCTTCGCTTGCCGGCAAGAAAGGGATGTACGAGCCGGTTCATGGAAGCGCGCCCGACATCGCGGGGAAGAACGTCGCCAACCCGCTGGCCGCCATCCTTTCGGCGGCGATGATGCTGACATATACTTTCGATATGCCCGAAGTGGGCGCGGAAATAGAAAAGGCGGTGGCGAGTGTTTTGGACAAGGGGTTCCGCACGGCGGATATCTATTCGGAAGGGACCACGAAAGTCTCCACCACCAAAATGGGCGAGCTCGTCCTAAAGGAACTTGCCCAAGGAGCTTAACCAAGGAACTTAAATAAATGAGTAAATTTAACGTTGCGGTTGCCGGGGCCACCGGCGCGGTTGGCAACGAGATGATTAAGACTCTCGAAGCGCGCAACTTCCCAACAAAAAGCCTGCGCCTGCTCGCCTCCGAAAGGTCGGTGGGCAAAACCCTTAAGTACAAGGGGAAAGATATTCCCGTTGAAGTCCTTACTAACGATTCGTTCAAGGGAATAGACATAGCGCTTTTCAGCGCCGGCGCGTCGAGGTCTAAGGAGTTTGCTCCGGCGGCGGTGAAGTCGGGCGCGGTAGTTGTGGACAACTCGTCGGCTTTCAGGATGGAGCCGGACGTTCCGTTGGTAGTCCCGGAAGTAAACGCGCACGCGATAAAATCGCACAAGGGGATAATCGCCAACCCGAACTGCTCCACCATACAGATGGTGGTGGCGCTCTTTCCGCTTCACGTAAAGGCGAAGATAAAAAGGATTGTGGTGTCCACCTACCAGGCCGTTTCGGGTTCAGGCCAGAAGGCCGTGGACGAACTTAGCCGGCAGGTGAAGGACATCTTTTCCATGCAAGGCGTAGAGAAAAAAGTTTTCCCGCACCAGATAGCGTTCAACTGCCTGCCGCACATCGACGTTTTTTTGGAGAACGGATACACCAAAGAAGAGATGAAGATGGTAAACGAAACGAAAAAGATAATGGAAGACGATTCGATAGAAGTTTCGCCTACCGCCGTCCGCGTGCCGGTATTTTTCGGTCACGGCGAATCGGTGAATATCGAAACAGAGAAAGAGCTTTCCGCCGACGACGCAAGAGAGATATTAAAGATCGCGCCGGGAGTGGAAGTTGTGGACGACCCGTCGAAAAACCTTTATCCCCTAGCACTGGAAGCCGCCGGCAGGGACGAGGTATTCGTCGGCAGGATAAGGAAAGACCCGACCGTAAAGAACGGCCTTAATATGTGGATCGTTTCCGATAATATAAGGAAAGGCGCCGCCCTCAACGCCGTCCAGATCGCCGAGTTACTTTAAAATTGGTGGCGCGGACAATCGTGTCTGCGGATCGCCCGGATGGGCGATGACCTTATTATAAAATGTTCCCGCTTCGCGGAAATCACAGGCAGGATTGCCTGTGTTACTATTTTTTGTCGCCTTTCGACAGGCTCAAGGTGACAAAAATGTCATGCTGAGCTAGTCGAAGTATGACGTCTAATCGGTGTCTTCTGTTTGGGCGTAGAGGCGTTGCGATGCAACGTCTCCTGTAAACGCTATCCGCCCCTTGATAAGGGGAGATTTTATCAAGCACAGAAAAGACGCTTA
>JAZFVB010000035.1:0-3758 GCA_036447515.1 Nitrospinota bacterium | reverse complement strand
TCGTCGATTTTTTCCACCGAAGGCGTTCCCGATGGTTCATCCGCCGGCCCACTCGGTGGATTGAAAGCGCCGGACTGAACGGTTACAACCGCAACGCCGGTTTTGGGCTTTACGCTCCTGCGCATTTTAGAATTACACGCGGGAACAATGAACGAGCCGTTTTCGTAGCCGACCGCTTCCGATACCTGCGCGCATTTGAGTTCGTAAGCGATTCTGGGCGCAAGGTCCCATCCGTAATAAGAATGCGAAAATACTATCAAGTCCGGGCTTTCCTTGGCAATTACGGATGCAACGAGCTTTTTATGCACGTCGGGATTAAACTCGCCGTACTTTGCGGCGTCGGCGAGGTAGAGTTTTCCTTCGTATTTCGGAAAATCGCTTTCGCCTCCGGCAATGAACATGGCGCTTTCGGCGCCGATGCTTTGCGCAAAAGCTATAAGCTCATAGGTTGCGTCAAGCACCTTTCCGTCCCTGTATTCGCCTACCAGTAACGCTTTCACTCTTTTGCCCCTACTTTATTACGGTAGTTTTCTCTTTTAATATCGCCAAAAGTTTGTCGGCAAGTTCGGCGGTGTCGCCTTCGAGTATCTCCGCGACGCCTTTCTTTTCTGGCTGGAACATCTTTTCGGTTTCCAAAAGCCCCTCGGCCTTTGAAATTTCGGACGACTCTAAAGTCAATAGCTCTTTTTTCTTTGCCTTCATTATGTTGGGAAGGGTGGGGTAGCGCGGAGTATTCAGCCCCAACTGGCAGGTAAGTAGCGCGGGAGTTTTAAGCTTTATTTCCGCCTTTGCGCCTCCCTCGAATTCGCGTTTAACGGTTATCTTTCCGTCCGCGAACGCGAAACCGACTATCGTCGTAACGCACGAAACGTCTAACAGCTCCGAAACGATTACGCCTGTCTGCGCCGACCCCCTGTCCTGCGACTGCATGCCGGTAAAGATGACTTCGAAGCTTTTGTCCTTTGCAAATTCGTGGATGGTTGACGCTATTTCAAAACAATCCTTTTTATAGTACTCGTCGTCCTTGATGTGGACTCCACGGTCGCATCCCATCGCAAGGCCTTTTTTAATCGCTTCTTTCACCCTATCCGGCCCGATGGAAAGGACGGTTACGTCGGTATCGCCGCCAAGCTGTTCCTTCAGCTTTACGGCCTGCTCCACGGCGAATTCGTCGTATTCGTTCATGCGGTAGGCAAGGTCCGTTTCGTCGTACCAAGTTCCGTCCGGGCCGGGCTTGAATTTCGATTCCATATCGGGAACCTGCTTAACGCATACGAGAACCTTCACAAGAATCCTCCAAATGAGTTTAAATTTAAAGGCAAAGTTTTACGGGAATCATTTTAGCAGAAAATATCAAGTCGTTTCGCGTCAAAAAAGTCGTGTAGTTTTCCATCGTATTTCATGAAGGCTTGACAGATACGAACGTTCGTGCTATTTATTGAGCATGACGAAAGGTAACGACACAAGGTCCGCTATATTGAAAAATGCCCTCGATGTCGCGGGTGAAAACGGACTTGAATTGCTTACCATCGGCAAACTGGCCGATGCGCTGGAAATGTCCAAAAGCGGCCTGTTCGCGCATTTCAAGTCAAAAGAGAACCTCCAGTTAGACGTTTTGGATTACGCCGCCGAAATATTCACTCAAAAGGTCCTCGTCCCGGCCGTTAAGAAGCCACGGGGGATAACAAGAATACGCGCGATAGTAAATAACTGGCTTGAATGGACCAATAGCGGCCTTCCGGGCGGGTGTTTTTTTATTTCAACGTCGATAGAATACGATGACAGGCACGGAAAAATCCGCGATCACCTACTTGGAATGCAGAAAAAATGGATAAACGCGCTGGCATTCGCGGCAAAACTGGCGGTGGAGGAAGGCCAATTCAAAAAAAAGGCGGACTGCGGCCAGTTTGCATACGAACTCTTTTCCATTATGGCCGGTTACCACCATTTCAAGAGGATGCTGGGGGATGCAAAGGCCGAACAGCGAGTAAAAAAGGCTTTTGAGGGCCTGATATCAAGATATAAATCGGGAAAATAAGGGTAAGTAATGAGCAAAAGAGGCGTAACGACAACGAAAAACAGCACGAACGGCCGTTCAGGTTCGGCCAGGAGATGGCTTGTCCGCAACGTAAGCAGGGCGATGTGGGCGGTTGCGCCGAGTGTGACGATTAAAGCCGCGCACAGGCTCTTCTTTTCTCCCGCCAGCTATCCGGTCAATGATGAACAAAAGGGATTGCTGGAGACCGCAGAAACTTTCGAGGTGAAGGTGCGCGACAAGACCGTTAAGGGTTGGATTTGGGGAAAAGGCCCCATCGTTCTGCTTGTCCACGGATGGGGTGGAAGAGGCATTCAGCTTTCCGGTTTCATCGGCTCATTGGTGGAATCGGGGTATTCGGTCGTCGCATACGATAATCCTGCCCACGGCGAATCAGGCGGCTCCACAACAAACTTTTTTGAATTTGTGGAAACTATAAATGAGGTTTCCAGCCACTTGGGCGGTATTCACGCAGTTGTCGCGCATTCGATGGGCGCGGGATCGGCGATGAACCTTGGCGGCAATATCGCCGCAGACATTAAATTCGTATTGGTCGCCCCCATTTACGATATCAGGGCGGAGATCGGCGCAATGGTGGAAGAGATCGGCTTACACACCGATATTTTCGAAACGATGATAGAAAACGTTGAAGAAAAATTCGGTTACCGGCTTGCGGACGTCAGCCCTTCGTCGCTGGCAACCTCAATGAGTGCGCGCGCGCTGATTATTCACGATTCCAACGATAGGGTAACGTCATTGAGCAATAGCAGGGCGCTGGAGAAAAAATGGATTAACGCCACTTTAGCGCCCACTTCGGGATTGGGGCATAACCGGATATTACGCGACGGGAGCGTTATAAAAAGGTCGATTGAATTTCTTAAAGATCAGTAAATATTTCCATTTACAAAAATTGCAAATACATCGGGATTTATTAAATAAATTGACCCGATAGATGATTTAAGGGTTTAAGACGTTCGCATTGTGAAGAATGCGCTGATTCTTCCTTTTTTAAAAACTTTTTTTCTACATGCGTAAGCGCTATAGCCTTTCGGCCATTATCTCGGCGATGTCCTTCGTTAAAAGTTTGTCGTCCAGATCGGCGGTCTTGATTCCGTCTTCGAACATCGTCAGGCAAAAGGGGCAGTTTGAAACAAGAATTTCAGCTTTTGTTTCGTGCGCCATTTTTACGCGCGACGCGTTAATGCGCGTTCCGATCTTTTCGTCGGCGATTATCCTGCCGCCGCCCGCGCCGCAGCAAAAGCTTTCGGAAAGGTTCTTTGACATCTCGGATATCCGGCCCCCAGTTGCCGCGACAAGAGAGCGCGGTTGTTGGTAAATATCGTTGTATCGCCCGATGTAGCACGAATCGTGGTAAGTGGCGTTGAACGATTCAGGTTTCAGTTTTATCCTGCCTTCATCCAACAGCCGGTTCAGAAAAACCGTATGGTGCTCGACACTAATATCAGCATCGAAACCGAAATCGCGGTAATCCCTGTCAAGGGTGTTGAAGCAGTGGGGGCATGCGGTTACGATCTTTCTAACGCCGTACGATTTAATCAATTCGATATTTTCTTTTGCGGTCGTTTGGTACAGGTATTCGTTTCCGATTTTGCGCACCGGCTCGCCGCAGCATTTCTCCTCCTTGCCGAGGATACCTACGGTTATTCCCGCCGCGCCGCAAAGTTCCATGAAGCTTTTCGCGACGCTTATGTTTCGTTTATCA
>JAZFVB010000034.1:0-6066 GCA_036447515.1 Nitrospinota bacterium | reverse complement strand
TGGACTTTTCCGTTGTACTTTTTAAAGACGGGCAAAATTCCCGTCGAGGAGAATCCGTGTATCGTGGTTATAATCGGCGTTGTGGTCATCCCGGAGTACGTAAGGGGAAGATAGTCGAAATTGTTATGTATGATGTCGTATTCGCCGGCCCTTTCGAAGAGTTCGGAAATATGCAGGCACTCCCAGACTTTTGGGATTATCCCCTTATCCTCCTCGTAGCCTTTAGGGCACACGGCATGGAGGCGTCCTGCTGTTGCCGAATCGGCAGTGGCGAAGAGCGTTACGTCTATTCCCCTTCTTACCAGCCCTTCGGATATCAGGCTTACCACGCGCTCCCAAGGCCCGTAATGGCGCGGCGGGGTTCGCCATGCGATGGGCGAAAGCATTGCAACTCTCATAGTCCTTCCTTACTAATATTTTTTATCTGTCGATTATATGTATAAAATACTCTAATGATGCAAATTTTTGAAGTAGCCAAGCCGGGGCGCTCCCGTGGGCTTCCGGCCGGTTATAGGTAAAGAACCATAAGAGGGTAAAAGATGGATGCGGAAAAGAACCTGCCCCCCCTGAAAGTCAGGCGGAAGACGACCATTCTGAAAGCCGAGAACTTCCGCGTTATAACCAGGCCATACATACCGGGGCCGGAACACAGGGTAAAGAACGTAATTAACCGCGCCCTCGGTCTTTCCGAGGAGGAAGTACATTCGACGTTGAGTAACGTGTTAGAAAACTTTTCAGACCGTCACCGATACTTCAGGGAATCCCTGGAAAAAAACTTCCTCAAGGTGCAATATTGCATTCCCGAAGGCGCGGAAATATCCGATGAAAGGCGGCTTCTTATCGGGGCCTACTTCACGATGGAATATGCAATAGAGGCGGCGGCGCTTTTTAACCCGTCCATAGTGCTGCATCCCGACCAGAAAGAAGTTGCCAATGGAACCGTGCGCTTCGTTATGAGTTTTCGCGCAACGGGTGAAGGGCACATTTCTTCCATCGAGTTCAGGTCGGGGACCATCGATAAAAACGACGATATTTATTTCGACCCCACGAGCAAGTACGTGGAAACTCCGGAAATACACCCCTATCCCGTATACAACACCCATCTCTTCCGCTTCAAGCTAAACGAAATGGGTGCGAGTAATTTCGTCACCGACCGGCTGCTAAACGAACTCGGTGAAGAATTCACGCTGGAGCAGCTGCAAGAAAAGATAAACAAAATAAAAGAATCGCCCAAGTCTCCGGAAAGAGACCGGAGCGAAGCTATAGATATGGCATTGTGGGTTGCCAGGTCCAATTACACGATGAAATTCCGCCCCGACCACAGAATGTCCGAAAGGGTCATTTACCCCGTCTCGGAAAACGAAAGCAGGGGGATAGAGGACGCCCGGTTTGTGCGCTTTACCAACGAAGACGGCGCGGTAACATATTATGCCACTTACACCGCCTACAACGGCTTTGTGATCCTTCCCCAGCTGATGGAAACCAAGGACTTCCTCACCTTCAATATAACCACACTTAACGGAAAGGCCGTGCAGAACAAAGGCATGGCGCTTTTCCCCAGAAAGATAAAGGGGAAATACGTTATGCTGTCCCGCCAGGACGGAGAAAACAATTACATAATGTTTTCCGACCAACTGCACTTCTGGCAGGAAGCGAAAATGGTCCGGACTCCCACCCTGCCCTTCGAGTTCGTGCAGATCGGCAATTGCGGTTCGCCCATCGAAACGCCTCACGGATGGGTTACTTTGGTGCATGGAGTCGGTCCAATGAGGCGGTACAGCATCGGTGTGGAATTGCTCGATCTTGAAGACCCTTCTAAAATAATCAGCAGGATTAACGAGCCGATAATCACGCCCTCAAACCAAGAAAGAGAAGGCTATGTGCCCAACGTCGTCTATACGTGCGGAGCGATGATCCACCAGAACAAGTTAATCATCCCTTACGCTACCGCCGATCAGCGGTGCGGAATAGCGACAATAAACGTTTCGGACCTTCTGGAAAGGCTTGGCGTTAAAAACCCGTACTGCCCGATATAACCGGAGTTGCGTTAGCGGCTCAATCGATGCTTTTATAATTATTGGACGACAAAGATAGAGTTTTAAAATTCATTTTTTGTCGCCTTTCGACAGGCTCAAGGTGACAAAAAGCTGTCATGCTGAGCCTGCCTGTCCTGAAGAATGAAGGGAGCGGAGCCGAAGGGTCGAAGGACGACAAAAAGAACGGCGGAGTCCCTGCCGGAGACTCCGCCGGGGGCTTTTGAAAATTCAATAACAAATGAATCTCTTTATATTCAAGAATTTCTACGCTTAAAGAAGCAAACGGAAAGGTTCGGTAGCCGCAGGCGTCTCGCCTGCGGTGTGCAAGCGGGACGCATGCACCTATCATTCGTAGGCGGGGGCGCCTACGGTACCGAAGATGGTAGCGCAGACAATCTTGTCTGCGATTTCCGCGTAAGCGGAAACATCTTCCACCACCTAAAGGTGGCGAGAATCACCTGAAGGTGACGAGAACCTCTTCGAGGCCTTTCGCTTTGCTCAAGGCCACCTAAAGATGACAGGCAGGCAGAAGTCTTTTAATGGGTATGCTACCACTCCACAGGCAGGATTGCCTGTGCTACCCGGATATCTGCGCTACTGGAACCACCCTGCGGCTACCATATCTTTGCCGTCCAATATTATGAATCCCTTTTTAAGGGCTCTTCCTTGCCGAGGGTTATCCCGCCCTGATATCCATAGAGTGAAAGGAGCGATAAAAGCCACGATAGAGTCGATTCGGCCCCTTCGTTTTCGTTAACCCCATTTGGTTCAAGGCCGTCGCGGCAACCGCCCGTGCCATGGTCGTAAAGGGGCATCCGCAATTCATTCTCGCCCAGAAACCAGTTAAAGCATTTAAAGGCGTAACTTATCCACTCCTCGTCCTGCGTGCAGTAAAAGGCTTCTATGCACGCGTCTATCATTGCAGGCGCTTCGAGGGGTTGTTGGTCGAATACGGCCTTTTCTCCCCCCTTCGAATACCACCCCGCGTTTCCGATTGGGGAAAAGAAGCGGCCGGAAGCGTCGACGCTGACCTTCCTGAGCCATTTCAGGGATTTCATTCCCCAGTCAAACATTTCGCCGTTCTGCATCCATTCGCCGGAGAGCATCAGTGCGTGGGGTATGCGGGCGTTATCGTATGTAAGTATGTTTTCCGGCCAAGGCCATTGCTCAGACGCGTTTTTCCTGAACATATCCAAAAGCCTGTTGGCAAGTATTTCACGCATTCTCCTTATGCCGGTGTCGCCGCTGTAATGCCTTAGATACTCGTGTATCCCGATAAGCGAAAATGCTATGGCTCTGGGAGAAGTAAATTCCTTCAAAATGCCAAGCGAGTCTTGAAAGAGGTTCATTGCAACGCCTATATGTCCCTTGCCGCGCCCAAAGGCGACAACGGAGCCTAACGCCCATATTGCCCTGCCGTGGGAATCTTCCGAACCAACCTCTTCCAGCCACTTTCTGTCGTAAGACATGAAGTTCCGGAACCTGCCTCCATTATCGTTGTATGCGTACCGCAAAAAACCGAGGTAACCCGTAACGAGGCTGTAAAGAGAGACATCCTCCGGAAACAACTCATTGGCCTTTACAGCCGCTATCAGCGCGCGGGCATTATCGTCGGTGCAGTAGCCTTCTTCGCGTCTGGGCACGGTGAATCTTGCATGTTGCAGAATTCCCGTATCGTCGGTCATATTCCGCATGTGGCCGAGATTTATTTCCGGTAGCCGCTGCTTTTTTGCGCTCAGCGTCCTTATGGCGAATGTGGATACGAGCTCCCTCAACCGATTATTTTTTGCGCTGATAAAAGTTTCCAGATACCTGCGCCCCACTTCGCTTGCAATCATGTTGCGGCAATATGCATAGGCCTTTTTCTGGATTGCAAGGCGTTTTTCCGGATCGTCGAGAAAGCCGATTATTTCTTTCGACAGCGCGCGGGAATCGCGGAAAGGCACAAATACTCCCCGTCCGTCATCAAGCATTTCCTGCGCATGCAAGTAGGGTGTCGAGACAACGGCCTTTCCCGCGCCGAGAGCATACGAAAGAGTGCCCGAAACTATTTGAGCCTCGTTAGGATAAGGAGTTACGTAAATATCCGCCGCCCCTATAAACTCCATCAGCTCTCCAATTTCCACAAACCTATCGTAGAATGCTACGTTGTCTTCCACGCCCAACTCCCTTGCGCGTAAATGCAGGCTTAATCTATATTCTTCCCCCCGCGACGCTTTAATATTAGGGTGGGTTGCGCCTATAACCATATAGACCGTTTCGGGATGCGCTTTTACGATATCCGGCATGGCATCGATCATGTACTCTATCCCTTTGCTTGGAGAAAGGAGTCCAAAAGTAAGAATCACCTTTTTGCCATCCAAGCTGAACTTTTCTTTATATATTTTGGAGTCGGTAAACGGCACATCGGGAATAAGGTGCGGTATAAGGACGATTTTTTCCTGCGGGACGTCGTAGACATTCCGCAATAGCTCCACGGAACCGCTACTCATTGCCGCCATCCTGTCCGACAGTTCAGCCAGCTTAACTATTATTTCGTGTTCCTGTGGAGACGGTTCCTTAAGGATCGTGTGCAACGTTGTAACAACGGGCATCTTGAGGCCGCGCAGGAGTTCCAGTATAAAGCTCCCTTTCTTTCCTCCGAATATGCCGTACTCGTGCTGGAGGCAGACCACATCGACGTTATTCATGTTTATGAACTCCGCGGCCATTTCGTATTCCCCAAGCTGGTTCTGGTTTATCTCGAATTGTACTTTTTGAGGATATGCGTACCCGCTCGGCCTGTCGTTCATCGCCACCACCCAGCAGTCCATGCCGGGGTTGTTTCCCGCTATCGCATCGGATAAATCCATGGTGAAGGTGGCTATACCGCACCGCCTTGGCAGGTAATTTCCTATTAGAACGACGGAATTCAACGATTGCCATTCGTTGCCGGAGTTCCGTTTTTCGGCTTTCTCCATCATGGAATTATAGACGAAAAATGGCGGGGTTGACGAGACTCGAACTCGCGGCCTCCTGCGTGACAGGCAGGCGCTCTAACCAAACTGAGCTACAACCCCGCACTGCGGAAAAGAGAATTGTAAAGTTCTTTCATTATAGTGTCAATTCGATTTATTGGCCATTATTTGCCTCTTACGGCAAGGCTAAGCGTCTGAGTAGTGGTGCCCGGCCAGAACGCCAAAAGCGGACTGGCTATGAATATCGACGAATAGGTTCCAACTATTATTCCGACGATAAGGGCAAAGGAGAATTCGTGTATAACCGATCCGCCGAAAAGGAATATGCACAGAACCACTATCATCGTCGTGCCGGAAGTGATTATCGTGCGGCCCAGCGTCTGGTTTATACTCACATTAACCAGTTCCTCAATCGGCAACGTCCTCTTTAGCCGCAGGTTTTCGCGTATGCGGTCGAACACCACTATCGTATCGTTAAGCGAATAACCGATCACCGTTAAAAGAGCGGCAATCACCGGCAGGGTGAATTCGCTTCCGGTAACCGACAGCGCGCCCACGGTAAGTATCGTATCGTGTGCCAGCGCAATGACCGCGGCCACCGCAAAACGCAGTTCGAAGCGGTAAGAAATATAAATAAGGATGCCGATAAGCGAATAAACGAGCGATAGAATGGCCTTTGTGGACAGGTCGCTGCCCACCTTCGGGCCGACCATCTCCACGCGCTCGATAGATATTCCGTCTTCGCCGTAGCGTTCTATAAGAGCTAGCTTTACTCTGTTGACAGCCGCCGTATGCTCCCCCTCTTTAGTCTTTATATTTATAAGAATGTCTTCCGGTTCCCCGAACCCTTGTATGTCGCCCTTGCCCAGTTCCAGCGTACCTACTACCCGGCGCACTTCTTCAAGTATCGGCGCGTCTTTGAACTTCACCTGTATCAGCGAACCGCCCGCGAAATCTATCCCGTATTTAAGGCCGCCTTGCAGCGTTATGACGGCAATCGTGGCGGCTATCATGGCAACGGATAGGGTGAACCCGATCTTCTTGTAACTAAGAAAATCGATGTGGAGAGTTTT
>JAZFVB010000033.1:0-3381 GCA_036447515.1 Nitrospinota bacterium | reverse complement strand
TCGCCCAGCTTGGCCTTGATATTGTTCAGCAACAGCTTTTCAAAGCGGCGGCGATTGCCGGATTTCAGTCCGATTTCGTCGTAATGAATGACGACAAAACGGGAAGCCGTGGCCTGGTCCTGGGTTTTCGTGAGCTCAAGCATTTTATCATCCACCGGGTGCCACTGGCAACTCGTTGCCAGTGCTGGTCCCCCGTCTCACTGGCGGCAAGCTGCCAGTGCCACCCGCCGCTTTCCCCCCCGGAGGGAGGGATAAATCTCGCGTTGCCGCGCTAAGCAAGAAATCACAGATACGGCGGGGGGTCAAGGGAAATCGATCTGGGCCGAGGTTTTGCCCAGCGGATCCCCCTGCGCGAAACGGAACGGGGAGCGGCCGGGTTGAATGATTTTTCAAACCACTATACAAGCTTCCCTCAAGTTGCTATAATTATATCTCTGAATTTACGCGGTTGGATTTCTTGAGGTATAGGAATCTCAAAACTTGTGGCCCGGCCATCTTGGCCGTGAAAATTCACGGGCGGGACGCCCGGGCTACGTTCGCCGGGAAGAGAGACGCGATGAAACGTACCCACACCTGCGGCGAAATGCGAAAGGAGCACGAGGGGCAAGCCGTTACTCTCGCCGGCTGGGTGCAGAACTACCGCGATCACGGCAGCCTGCTGTTCATCGATCTGCGCGACCGCTTCGGACTGACCCAGGTTGTCTTCGACACCGACCGGCCGGAGATGCTCAAGCTCGCGCAGGAGGTCCGTTGCGAATGGGTCTTGCAGATTACCGGCAAGGTCAGGCCGCGGCCGGACGCCATGGTCAACCTCAAGATGGCGACCGGCGCAACTGAAGTTTATGTCGACACTTTTCACGTGTTCTCCCGTAGCGCGCCGCTTCCGTTCGAAACGGACGAGTATGCCAAGGTGAACGAAGAGACCCGCCTGCGCTACCGCTACCTGGACCTGCGCCGCCCACAAATGCAGCGGAACCTTGAGGTGCGCCACCGCGTTATTCACGCTATCCGCGGGGTCATGAATGACGCGGGCTTCCTGGATATCGAAACGCCGATCCTGGCCAAGTCCACGCCCGAGGGAGCGCGGGATTACCTGGTGCCCAGCCGCATCCAGCACGGCTGTTACTATGCCCTGCCCCAAAGCCCGCAGTTATTCAAGCAGATCCTCATGATCGGCGGCTGCGATCGCTATTACCAGATCGCCCGTTGCTTCCGCGACGAGGACCTGCGCTCCGACCGCCAGCCGGAATTCACGCAGTTGGACGTGGAGGCGTCTTTCCTCAGCGCCGACCAGATAATGGACATCATGGAAGGTCTTTTCGTAGTGGTTTTTGCGGACTTCAAGAAGATGAGTATTCAAAAACCTTTTCCGCGAATGCAATGGCGCGTGGCTATGCTGAAATACGGCAAGGACGCGCCCGACACCCGCTTTGAAATGTTCATAGCCGACATAACCGACCTTGCGGAAAAAAGCGGTTTCAACGTATTCAAGGGAGCGATAAAAAACGGCGGCATGGTGCGCGGCCTGGCATCGCCCGGGTGCATCGATTACAGCCGCAAGGATATGGACGACCTCACCGAAGAGGCGAAAATACACGGCGCCAAGGGCCTTGCGTGGATAAAGATAGACAACGAAGGCAAGTACGTTTCGCCCATCGTAAAGTTTTTTCAAAACAACCTGTTGGATGAAATAAAAGACCGCCTCGGCGCCAAGCCCGGAGACACGATGATGTTCCTGGCGGACCAAGAGCCGGTAGTGTGCGCGGGGCTGGCCCACATACGCCTTTTGATGGGGCGGCGGCACGGCCTTATTGACGATTCGAAGTTCAGCTTCGTGTGGATTATCGATCCGCCCCTTGTCGAATGGGACGCCGAAGGAAAGCGTTGGACGTCTCTCCACCATCCGTTTACGTCGATCAGGCTTCAGGATAGGGAATTGTTAAAAAGCGATCCCGGCAAGGCGCTGGCGCAGGCATACGACATAGTGCTTAACGGCACGGAAGTCGGCGGCGGCTCGATACGTATCCACGACCCCGAACTCCAGAGGGAAACATTCGGCGTCCTCGGCATCGGCAAGAAAGAAGCGCAGGAAAAATTCGGCTTTCTGCTCGACGCCCTTGAATACGGCGCGCCTCCGCACGGCGGCATAGCGCTGGGGCTGGACAGGCTGGCGATGATCCTTACCGGCTCGGACTCTATAAGGGACGTTATCGCATTCCCCAAAACGCAAAAGGCAGTCGACCTTATGTCCGACGCCCCTTCGGACGTTTCGCCCGAACAGCTAAGGGAGCTTTCAATAAAAACCGCGATTAAAGGCTCATGATAAGGGCGCATGACGCAAAGACTGGTTAAGACCCGCTTCGCCCCGAGTCCCACCGGCACGCTACACTTGGGTGGAGCGCGAACGGCCCTGTTCAACTGGCTTTTCGCACGCGGCGCAAACGGGAAGTTCGTACTTCGCATAGAAGATACCGACAGGGAACGCTCCACCGAGGAATCGGTTAACGAAATATTGGAATCGCTTGAATGGCTGGGGCTCGATTTCGACGAGGGGCCGCACTTCCAGTCGCGCCGTACGGAAATATACGCCGCAGAAGTCGAAAAGCTCCTTAATGAAAAAAAGGCCTACCGATGCTACTGCACCAAAGAGGAGTTGGACGCAAAGAGGCAGGCGATGCAAAAGGCCGGCAAAAAGCCGATGTACGACCGGACATGCAGGGATAGTGGCCCAAACCTCGGCAATGAAGATACTTCCAGCCCCCACGTCATCCGTTTCAAAACGCCGATTGAAGGCGTTACGTCTTTCGAGGACAGCCTGCGCGGCACAGTGGAAATTCCCAACGAAGAGCTGGACGACCTTATCATCCGCCGGACAGACGGAAACGTTACGTACAACCTCGTGGTGGTAGTCGACGATGCGGAGATGGGCATAACGCACGTCATACGCGGCGACGACCATCTGGCCAACACCCCCAAGCAGGTAAACCTCTACAAGGGGCTTGGGTACGAGGCCCCGAAGTTCACGCACGTATCGCTGATACTCGGCAAGGACAAGAAGAGGCTTTCCAAAAGGCACGGCGCGGCGTCGGTGGTGGATTACCGCGAGATGGGTTACCTGCCCGAAGCGATGATAAACATGCTCGCCCGGCTCGGCTGGGGGCACGGCGACAAGGAAGTATTTACGAAGCAAGAGCTTGTTAAACTTTTCACGCTGGACAAAATCACGATGTCGCACGCCGTTTTCGACCACGATAAACTGGACTGGCTCAACGCCCAGCACATGAAGATGCTTTCGGACGCCGACCTTGCCGAGAGGTCATTGCCATTCCTTCACAAGAAACATCCCGACGCGAGAAAAGACGAGCTTGCCAAGCTGATACC